>JALREG010000125.1 GCA_023253905.1 Burkholderiaceae bacterium | reverse complement strand
CGCAAGAATCGATTTGTATCGTCTTTTAACTGCCTACTCCATCAGTTCCAGCCGAAAGGTGTCCCATGAACGATCCCGGATCAGCGACCGCCCAGCCATGGTTACCCCCGTTATCCGGCAAGCTTGCGCTGATAACCGGTGGCACACGAGGCATCGGCAGCGGCATTGCCTTGGCTATGGCTGCCGCCGGCGCTCGCGTCATCGTGACCGGCCGAGACCGCCCAATGGCGGAGTCAGTGGTGGCGCAGATCCGGCAAGCTGGGGGCTCTGGCGACTTCCTGATCTCCGACCTGCTCGATGACGCTGAAGTGGACGGACTGATTCCTCGGGTCGAGAACGGCTTCGGGCCAATCGATGTGTTGGTCAACAACGCCGGAATCGATGCTGATAATCCAGCCATCCGGCACCCGCTGGAAGACTGGCAGCGGGTGCTGCGGCTGAATCTGGAAGTTCCATTTCGACTGTGTCAGGCCGTCGCGCAAGGAATGCTGCAGAGAGGCGCCGGCATCATCATCAACGTTTCATCGGTGCTGGGCCTAGTAGGGTCTCGCGAGGTTTCCTCCTACGCGGCATCGAAGCATGGCCTGATCGGCCTGACCAAAGTGCTGGCCATCGAGTGGGCAGCGCAAGGCATCAGGGTCAACGCAATTGCCCCCGGCCTGATCCAGACTGACATGACCGCCAACATGTGGGATCGACCTGGCGCAACCGAGCTCATAAAGCGATCGATCCCGGCGGGTCGAATCGGCACTCCCGCCGATATCGGCGGTGTTGCCGTGTTCCTCGCATCCGGCGCGGCGGACTTCGTACACGGCGAGACCATTGTGGTGGATGGCGGTTTTGTCGCGACGTAGCCCGAAGCGGCGCCAGCGCTTGCCCTCGCTGATGACCCAGCGGCGCCGATTGCTCGAACAGGCAGCGGTCTAGGATTGTTCGTGCCACAAGGCGCCACCTACTACGGCTGGTATGTGCTGGCGGCAATCGTCGTGCTTAACGTATTTTCCGGCGCAACCCTGGGGTATGGCTTCCCTGTGTTTTTCCAGGCCATGCTCGAGGAATTTGGCTGGAGTCTCGCGGCAGCCGCGCTCGCCTATGGCATTCTGCAACTGGAGGGCGGCGCGTTGGCCCCGCTCTATGGCTGGATTCTCGATCGCTGGGGCACGCGTGGCCCGCTGCTGATCGGTACCGTCATCGGCGCGCTGGGTTTCTTTCTTCTGAGCCGCACCAATTCACTAGGCGAATTCTATTTCGGCTTTGCGCTCGCCGGGCTCGGAATCGGAATCTACTGGTCAGGCGGGATGGTTGCCGCAGCCAATTGGTTCGATACCCGACGAACGCTCGCGATCGGTATTTCGTTGGTCGGCTACGGTCTCTCGGGCTTCTTTGTGCCCGTGCTGGCGCTTGGGGTGGATGCGTTCGGGTGGCGCTCGATGCTCTACGGCATCGCAGGCACGGCGCTGATGCTCTGTGCGCCGCTTTGTCTACTGCTGCGCAAACCACCGCAGCATCCCGAGACGGTCGCGGATAGGGATGATCGAGGGATGATGCCACGAACGGCTCTGGCCGCTGCTCCGGCATCTGGTCCGTTGCCGTCTCCGATCACGGGTTCGGAGGCGATCAGAACGCGGGCCTTCTGGCTTTGCAGCCTGATCTACACCACATCATGGCTGCCGCTGGCGGTGACCATTCCCCATCTTCTCGTCTATCTCGCCGACGTGGGGATTGATGATCAAACCAGTGTTTTCGCCATAACCGGCATTACCGCGGGCACCATCGTGGGTCGTTTGGCGGGCGGATATCTGGGGGACACCATCGATAAACGCGTCATTCTTGCCATCGCGCACGGGCTCTTGGGCTTGAGCTTGCTGATGTTTGCCTTCACGTCGGAGCTGTGGCATCTGGTCGTGTTTCTGATGTTGATCGGACCGGCTTACGGGGCCACATCGCCGGTTCTACCGTCGCTGATTGGAGATCTGTTCGGCAGCCGCGCGTTCGCGCTGATCCTCGGGCTCAGCGTGGTGCCTGGGACAGCGGTGTGGTTTTTCGCGCCTTCGGCGGCCGGCTGGGTCGCAGACAGCTTCGGCTCTTTCCGCCCGGCGTGGCTCACAGTCGCGCTGGTGGTCTTGGTGTGTGCCCCGCTCGCTCTACTGATACCCCGCACGATTGAGCGGGACGCGAATGCCGTCAGTCGCGCGCGTTGCGCAGTACCTTGAGGACGGCTGTCAGATCCTCCTCGCCGAACCCAGCCGCAACGCCCCGATTCAGCAGGGCCGAAATGGGACGAAGAATCGCGCCAACGTCCTCACCGCGAACCCTGGCATCGGTGCCATCAAGCTCGGTGGCCCAGGTATCGCCGAACGCGGCGGCCCAGGCGCTCAACGAGGCCTCAGTGGCGGAGAAATCGCTCCGAACGATCGCCCTTGCCTGGCGATCGAGGTCACCCGTGAGGGCATGAGTAATGCCAGGGATACTGTCAGCGAGAATCCGCGGCGACACGCCAGCCCGCTCGAGCGCATGAAAGCCCAGCAGCATCCCCACCGTCGCCATCAGCGAGGGCGCCGCAAGCGCGAATCCCAGCGCGATTGGGGCCGAGACGTCTAGGCCGACATAGAGGCTACCGCCGCCCAGGCCCCGAATGATGTGCTCCGCGGCTGCCCACGCGCTTTGCGCTCCCGCGACCACAATCATGGTCTCTGCGCGCCCAATCTGACTGGGGTAAGCCAGAATCGACCCGTCAAGATAGCCGCCTCCCCGGGCCTCGACCCACGTCTGAAGCGCAGCGGCCTCCTGCGATCTGCCCGTGGTCAGCTGGATGATCGTCTTGCCGCGCAGCTCATCGCATCCAGACAGAATCTGGTTCGTGTCCGTGTAGTTGCCGACGCAGATGAGCACCATGTCGGCTGCCGCGATAGCCGCAGTGGGACTCGTCGCTTCGGTGGCGCCGCCAAGCACCAGCGGAGCCGCCTTCGAGGCCGTTCGATTCCAAACGGTGACTGCGTACCCGCGATGAAGCAATGTCGAGGCGAGGGCCGCGCCCATCCTTCCGAGACCAAGTACCGCAACGCGCTCCCATGCCATGCCAAGCTCCGAAACGGGTGGCCCTACCGAGGATGTGTCACGCCGACGCGGGCTGGTCTAACCCAAGGAACAATGAAATGTCTTCGTAGTTGTGCTGCCAGAGGCTGCCACCACGCAGCTCGCGCTGATGGATGGAGCGGAAGCCAATCATCTGCTGCAATCTGGGCGACATCGTCTGCACCAGCTCCAGGGGGACCACAAACGGATAGGCTTCCTCCGGCACCAGGAAACCCGGATTGAAGGCCGTCGCAATCACCCGCCGTTTGGTGCTGAGCGAGCGATTCGCGCCACCACCATGCACAAGCTTGCCGCTGTACAGAAATGCAGAACCCGCCTTCATCTCTGCCGGGATTGTCATTTCCTGGGTATACGGTGCATCGAATTCCCACTCGTGACTGCCCGGAATCACGCGCGTGGCGCCGATTTCTTCGGTGACATCCATCAAGGCCACCAAGAAGTTGATCATGACTTCCGGGCCTTGCGGTCCGTACCGAAAAAACAGGGGATAATTGCCCATGTCGCGGTGCAGTATTTGCGCCTTCTCGCCCGGGTGGATCTCGATCAACTGCTCCGCGTTCAGCCACGCGGTTTCCGAGACCCCGGCAAACATGGCGCGCACGTAGGCGACGGTGACATCGTTGTCGACGAAGTCTTCGCGGTAAGTCTTGCTCAGCGTGATCAGATTGGTGAGACGTTTCGTGCGGTCGCCATGAAAATCGCGCGTATGCGGGTCGTCCTTGACGGAGCCGCACTGGAGCTTCGCAACTTCATCATCGACGTCGGCGTTGATTCTCGCCACCTGCTGCTCGCTGAGCGCATTCTCGAGAATCACGCCGCCATCGCGCCTGATCAGCGCCATGACTTCGTCGACCGGTGCGCCGTACTGCACTGTCGCGAGCGTGCCCGTTTTCATCTCAGCTCCTTGCTCCCAATTCGTAGCGCAGCATGCTGCACTCGCGCCCTAGCGACCGGTCCCTAGCCTCTGGTCAAGGCCAACGTTTCGTCCAGT
>JALREG010000053.1 GCA_023253905.1 Burkholderiaceae bacterium | reverse complement strand
CGCCCGCAACGATCAACTGCCCCTCGGACTCGCCTACATACATTCCCAGCCACGGCCGGGCGGCGAGCCCGGACTGTCCGGTTTCGATCAGGTTGGCAAGAATGGGCTCGAGCAGATCGATGGGCACCGACATGTTGCCCTGCGAGGTCTCACCCTCTGCGCTTTCCTGCGTGAGGAGCGAACCGATACCAATCAGCCGGCCACCGCTATCGACCAGCGCTGCGCCGCTCCACTCCGGGTGCGCAGGCGAGGTAAAAATCGCCTCATCGAGCAGGTACTCCCAGTAGCCTGCGAACTCCCGCTTGTCAGCGATTCGGGTGCGAAGCGCGCGGCGGCGCCCGCCGTGACTCAGCATGTACACCCTGTCGCCACGACCGACATCGGCGGCGCTACCGCGCTGCATAGGGGGGACTTCCAGCGGCGCCAGCGCCTTCACCAGACCAAACCCTGTGGCCTGGTCGTAGGCGAGCGGGTAGGCCTGTGCGACGCGCCCGGCCCGAGTGGTGAGCCAGATGGTGTGGGCCTCGGTGATGAGATAACCGATGGTCAGGACCAGACCGTCGCCGCCGATCACCACCGCATTGCCACCGCGCTCGGTCCCCAGCGTGGCCGCCGTAAACGCTCCATCGGGAACTTCCGCGCGCAGTTCCACCACCGCGTCAAGCGCTGCGACCAGATCGAATTCAAGATCCTGGACGCGCGGACGTAATTCTTCAGGGAACGACCAATCGTTACTGTCGGACATCTAAGGACCTGGCGGCATGGAAAGGGAAGATTCGTCAGATGGTACCGGACGGTTACCCCACCGTGTCGGGGTTCCCCGCGATCAAAGCGCGTATTTCAGCCGCCGCGGCGCGGGGATCCGTTCCGGCCGGGTACCGGAGCGCGGCAAGGGTTGCCTCGATTTCACGCGCATCGGCGTCGCGGACAATGCACACCAGCCTGGACCGAGGATCGGCGTCAGGCCAGGCGGGCAGCCGCTCGGGCCGATGAAAGACCCGCTGTACGCCTTGAATGAAAACGCTTTCACCGGTATCCGCGATACGGAGCAATCCCTTGCACCGTAGCAGCCGATTGCCCAGTGTGTCAGAAAGCAACTGCCACCAGGCTGCGATACCCGACCAGGAGGCGGCAGAATCGAACGTGAGGCAGACGGCGCGGATGCGGGCATCGTGGCGGTTGAGGTCATGAGGAGGGGACTCGTGGCTGTGCTCGTGGCTTTGCTCGTGGCTGTGCTCGTGGCCGTGCCGGCCCCGCGGGATTCGCGCCAGCCGATATCGGTCAAGCGGCGCGAAGGCTTCCAACGCTGCCTTCCCGGACACCGACACCACCATCGGCGCCCAGGCGTTGAGCGCGCGCAATCGCGACCGGATCGCTTCCGTGTCATCCGCCAGATCGGTCTTGGTGAGCACCAGACGATCGGCCACCGCAATCTGCCGGGCAACTTCAGGCTGCTCATCGATCAGCGCTGAAACATGCTGGGTATCGACCGTCACGATGGCCGCCTCAAGCCGGTAGTGCGCGGTCACCAGCCGATGGCCGAGGAGCGTGTTCAGGATGGGGCCCGGATCAGCAAGCCCGGTCGTTTCAACGATCACGCGCTCGAAAGGCGGCACCTCGCCTCGCACCCTTTTCGCGTGAAGTTCGGCGAGCGTTTCGTGGAGCGATTCGGAAATCGTGCAGCACAGACAGCCCGCATCGAGCAACACCACGTTGTCCTGGCTCTGCTCGATCAAAAAATGGTCTAACCCGATCTCGCCAAACTCATTAACGATCACGGCGGTATTGGCGAACGCCGGCGACTTGAGGAGCGCGTTCAGGAGCGTGGTCTTGCCGCTTCCGAGAAAACCGGTCAGCAGGTGAACGGGGATTGGGTGCGAGTCAGATGACATGGTGTGCGCTCATTTCCTCTCACCATGCCGCAGACGGACCTGCGCCGCAACTGAAGCCCCTGGCAGCCCGCTCTTATCGCAAGTTTAGAATTGCAGCCTGACATCGCCCACGACTTTTTGGAAATCCACCATGGCTGACTTCAGCATCGAGACGCTGCCCGAGGGCGCGCTGTTCCGGATTGAACGCCCCGGCAAGATGAATGCGCTCACCCGCGCCGTTGTTCAGGCGCTGGGCGATTGCATCAGCGAGCTCGAGGCCCGACGCGCGCGTCTGCTGGTCATCACTGGCGCGGGCGACCGCGCGTTCTGCGCCGGCACCGATCTGGGCGAACTGCAGGGCCTCACGCTCGAGGAGCGGATGGCAAAAAGTGACGTTGCGCGAGCGCTCCTTGTTCGGCTGCATCGTTCACGTCTGTTGAGTGTGGCGGGCATGAACGGTCTTGCCTATGGCGGCGGGCTCGAGCTGGCCATCGCCTGCACCCTTCGGATTGCAGCCCCCCACGTCAAGATGTCGCTGCCCGAGGTGAAGCTCGCGCTGGTTCCCGCTTACGCCGGCACGCAACTGCTTCCCGCTCTGATCGGGCGCGCCCGCGCGCTGGACATGCTGTTGACCGGGCGAGCGGTGGAGGCAGAGGAAGCGCATGCAATCGGCCTGATTCATCGCATTGCAGCGACCGACTCCAGCGTGAGCGATCAAGCCATCGCTTTCGGCCGCGAAATCACACGCTGGTCGCCCACTGCCGTGGCCGCCATCCGCGCCTGCGTCGATGCGTCCGGCGACACCCTGTCCGATGCCGGGCTGGCGGTCGAGCGCGAGCAGGTCAACACCAATTACGCCTCGGCGGACGCGCGCGAAGGAATGGCCGCGTTTCTTGAAAAGCGCCCGG
>JALREG010000049.1 GCA_023253905.1 Burkholderiaceae bacterium | reverse complement strand
TAGGCGCCGGCAGATTGCCAAAGGTGTTGCCCACGAAGGCCTTGAAGCTGGTGGCACCGGCATCAAGTAGTTCTTCAAGCCGGTCGACGGAATCATCGCCAAACAGCGCGTGAATGCCGTAGTCGACATAAGAGGATCGTGCCGCATCCAGCTTCATCCGCAACGCTTCAACCGTTCCGGTGGGTGGGTTGGTGTTTGGCATTTCGAAAACGGTGGTGACCCCGCCGCACGCCGCAGCTGCAGAGCCGGTCTTCCAGGTCTCTTTGTGCACATAGCCGGGATCACGGAAATGCACATGGCTATCAATTGCGCCCGGCAGCAGATAAAGGCCGGTGGCATCCACGGTTTCTCGGGCAGGCGGCATGAGATCGTCATCGCCCACCGCCACGATCCTCTCGCCGTTTACCGCCACCGCCGCGCGGTAGATGGCATTGCCACTCACCACCTGAGCGCCCCGAATGACCAAGTCAACCATTGCATTCATTGATTCATCCTTCACAGCATGGCCCAGCCGCCATCAACCGGCAGGTCAACGCCCGTAATCTGGCGCGACACGACGCTCGCCATAAACAGGCAGGCGTTCGCCACATCCTCGTCGGTGGAGACGCGGCGAAGCGCGTAGTCAGCCGCGTGGCGCGTCATCGCCTCTTCGAGCGTGATGCCCAGTTTCTGTGCCATGTTGGCGCAGACTTTCTCGCGAAACCGCGGCCCATCCACCATGCCGGGCGCCACGCAGTTCACGTTGATGCCGTAAGGGCCCGCCTCGAGCGCGAAGCTTTTGGTGATGCCGCGCAGCCCCCACTTCGAGGCCGAGTACGCCATGCGTCCCGCGCGGCCGCGCATGCCGAAGGTACCGCCCACATTCACGATACGGCCCGAACGGCGCTCGATCATGCCGGGTAGCACGGCGCGCATGGTGTTGAAGCAGCCGGTCATGTTGAGTTCAACGATTTCATTGAACTCGTCGGTGGTGGTTTCCCAACCCGTCTTACCAATGGGACCCGACCCGCCCGCCACATTGACGAGCACGTCCACCTTGCCGAAACGCGCAAGGGTCTGGGCGACCGTGGCATCGGTCTGGGTATCCGAGGTGATGTCGCACCCCAGTACGATCGCCTCGACCCCCAGCGCCCGCGCTTCCGCCGCGACCGGCTCAATAGCCGCCGTGTCGCGTCCGGCGAGCGCAAGCTTCGCGCCCTCGCGGGCAAAGGCGAGCGATATCGCCCGCCCCATGCCCTTGGCTGGCCCCGTAATGAATACCACCTGGTCTTTCAGTTGCAGATCCATGATCCGGCGAGTCTCCGTGTCAGAGTCAAAAGCTTCAGAAGCGCATGACCCGGTCGGCCATCGGCGGCAGGAACGAGCGATTGAAGATTTCTTCAACCGCCGGTGTGCGCGGCAGCTGGTTTGATTCAACGACGATCGAGATCGCACGCTTCATCCGCTCGACATCAATGTCACCAAACCCGATCTTGGCGATCTCTGGATGACTCATTTCCTGTTTGAGCGTGGCAAAGAGACGGTCCCGCTCGAGGTCGCGTTTGAGCAGCGGCTCACGCTTCATCACCGCATCCATGCCCGCTTCCGGGTTGGCAATCACGTCTTTCACCGCACGGTTGAGCGCGCGAATGAAACCCTCCACCGCTTTCGGGTTGTCGCGCACGAAATTACGCGAAAACAGCAGCGTGTTGGAGTAGAGATCCATGCCATGGTCCACGTAATTGATGAACCGCAGATCTTTGGCGGGATCGATGCCCACCAGCAGCGCACTGAACCAGACGGTGTTGATGAAACCAAAGATGCCGTCAACCTGGCCGCGCAGCAGCATCTGCTCTCGCAGATTGGGCGCCATGTTTGATATCGACACCTTGCTCGCATCAAACTTGGCCACCTTTGAGAAGGCCGGGAAGAGCTTGAGCGCGCCGTCATTGGCGGGGCCGCCAATGGTGCGGCCCTCGAGATCCTTGGGCGACTTGATCGGGCCATTGGCCTTCACCGCAATCGTGAAGGGCGGAGTGTTGTAGATCATGAAGACGCCCACCGGGGCCTCAGCCGGCCGACGCGAAGCGAAGTCGATCGCCGCGTTAATGTCGCCAAAGCCCGCGGTGTAGGCGCCGGCTGCAATTTTGGCGATGGGTGCAGACGAACCCTCGCCCTGATCGATCTCTACATCCAGCCCCTCGGCCTTGAAGTAGCCGCGATCCTGGGCAATGAAGAACCAGGCCTGCGGGCCCTGGTATTTCCAGTTGAGCACCATTTTGACCTTGGTCTGGGCCTGCGCGGGGGCACTGTGCCCGACCAGCGCCGCACAGGTGACGAGCGACAGCGCGGCGAGGCCCAGCGTACGACGGATGCGCAAAGTGAAAGCAGAGGCGTTCATCAGCGTTTTCCTTTTCGGGATGGGGAGGAGGATGGAAGTGCAGCAATGAGATCGGTGGATTGCGCGACAAAGCCATGCAGTTGCCGAACCAGCATATGGATGGCGCGCGTGACATAAGCGGGCGACGGCGTGCTGCAGGCATCTGCAAGCAGAATGCCGTCGTAGCCCAGGAACCCCGCGTCCTGTAGCGACGAGAACACGCAGCGGTCGGTGTTGACGCCGGCAAAAAACAGCGTGCGCACATCCAGGCCACGCAGCACGCTGTCGAGTTCGTTATCCCAGAATCCCGAGAGCCGGTGCTTGTGCACCGTGATGTCGGTCTCGAGCACCTCGAGTTCATCCACCACCTGCGCGCCCCAATGGCCACGCACCAGTGACTGCCCCCGATCGTCTGGCGAGCGCTCGGCATAGCCCACCGCGTCCGGGCTGCGCTTGCCCTTGTACAGGATGCTCGCCGGAAGATTCAGGCGATCTGCGCGAATGCCCCAGTTAAGCCAGATCACCGGTGCGCCGGCCGATCGCCAGGCGGGCAGAAGCTGCTGAAGCACCGGAATCGGTTTACGCATCGGCGCAACCTTCACGCCCCGCTGCCCAAACCACCCTTTCGGATGGCAGAAATCGTTTTGCATGTCGATGACAACCAGCGCTGCGCGTGCAAGGTCGAATTCGATCGCATCGCCCGTCGCATTGAGCCGAACAGGGCGCGGTTTCGGGGCGCGACGCACCAGACTAGTGCAGCCATCCTGGGCCTGCCAGCTCGTGGATGCACCAGGGCCGAACAGGAAGGGCTGCGTCGTAGCGGAAGGGCGGGGTTTAGGCGGTTTCATGGTTCCGAAGGTGCAGGAGCCATGCCAGAGAGCGTTGCCGATGTATTCTTTTTTGAGCTATATACGTTGCCTTTTTGGCAACACTAAAGGTGTGCCCATGAACCATCTCCGACATCTGCGATATCTCGACGAAGTCGCCCGCTGTGGCTCCATCCGTCAGGCAGCCGAGCGGCTCCACGTGGCAGCGTCGGCCGTCAACCGGCGCCTGCTCGACATCGAAGAAGAGTTGGGCACCCCCATCTTTGAACGGCTGCCGCGCGGCATGCGACTCACCGCAGCCGGTGAGTTATTCCTTCAATACATCCGCGAGCGAGGCGCAGCACTGGAGCAGGTTCGCTCGGCGATCGAAGATTTGAAGGGCTTGCGACGCGGCAGGATCCGGTTGATCGCGAGCCAGGCCACGGCGCCTGTCTTCCTGCCCGCCGCGCTCGCGTCGTTCCGGCGCCGCCACCCGCTGGTCGATTTCGAGGTGCAGGTCGGAGACCGGTTACGCGCGATTGCCGCGCTTCGCAGCTACGAAAGCGATCTCGCACTCACCTTCGGACTTGACGCCGACCCCGATATCGAGGCGCTCGCAAGCTTCGAACAAAGGCTGATGCTGCTGATGCATCGCGACCATCCGCTCGCTCGCGCGGGCGGTCCGGTCCGACTAAGGCAGTGTGTCGACTACCCGATCGTGCTCGCCAATCCTGATGTTGGCGGACGCCAGCTGCTCGACCGATTCCTCACGCGAAGTTCGCTCAGGCTTTCACCCGTCATCGAGAGCAACAGCTTCGAATTTCTCCGGGGCTGCCTGCTCCACGATCAGGCGATCACGTTTCAGATCGCACTTGGCGCGGTAAGCGACGGGGGCCAACTGGTGGCGCGCGACATTGAGGACCGCGGCTTTCCGCGTGGGCAGATGGTGCTCGCCCATCTGCGAGAACGCTCCATGCCAGTGATCGCCACGGCGCTTGCCGAGCATCTGCGTGACCGCCTCACCGCCCCGCCTCCGGGGGAGCAACAGCACGACCCGGCCGATATCTGATCAGAGGGCAGCCACGGGTGCGCGCACCACCCCAGCGCGCTCAAGCTCGGCCGCGACCGCGAGTGCCAGATCCTCTCGCCAGGGCGCGGTGATGATTTGAACCCCAACCGGCAGCGGCCAATCAGGTCGGGCAGACCACACTGGCACAGCGCAGACCGGCAGACCCACACAGGAGATCGGCTGGGTGAGGAGGCCCATATTGGGCCGTGCAGCCAGCGTGCGTCCGTTAATGCTGAAGGTGGACGCCCCGATTGGTGTCGCAGGCCCGGGCGTGGCCGCCGCCAGCAGTACATCGAACTGTTCAAAGAGCCGCGCCGCTTCGAACGCCACGCGCTGACGAACGCGTCGCGCGCGATCGATCCACGCTGCCGGCAACAGCGCGCCCGCCAGCATACGGTCGCGGATGAGGGGGTCGAAGTCATCGGCTCGCGCGCGCAGATCATCGAGATGAAGCGCGCCGCCCTCGGCATTGGTAATGAGGAAGGCAGCCGCGCGCGCATGCTCGGCACCGGTCAGCGTCGCGCGTGCGGTGACACCGAGCGCGCCTGCCACCGTGGCCACCGCCTCGCGTGCCTGCTCGCCGGCGTGGTCTTCGAAATAGCCAGTGAGCGTGGCGATTCGGAGGCCCCTGATGGACGTGATCCCGGCAGCGCCGCCCGACTCGATCGCTGCCCCGTCCTGAGGCGATATCAAACTGGCAGGGTCACCGGCATCGCGACCCAGCATGACCGAATAGGCAAGTGCCAGATCATCAGTGCTGCGGGCAAACGGACCCAGTGCATCAATGCTCGCCACAAACGGATAGCTCCCGGTGCGCGGCAGCCTGCCATAGGTGGGCCGAAGGCCGAATACGCCGCAAAGCGATGCTGGAACCCGAATCGACCCATTGGTGTCCGACCCGAGCGAAAGCGGCACCTGGCCGGCCGCCACCGCGGCCCCCGAACCTCCCGAGGAACCGCCAGCGATTTTTGCGAAGTCATGCGGATTTCGCGTCGGCCCCACATGGCTGTTTTCAGTGGTGAAGCCGTACGCGTACTCATCCATATTGAGGGCACCCACGAGCACCGCGCCAGCGGCTTCAAGGCGCCGAACCAGGAGCGCGTCCCGAGCAGCCGGGGCGCTATCGCGCTCGATCCGCGATCCCGCTAGGGTGCGCAGTCCCTCGATATCAAAGAGATTCTTGACGGCGAAAGGAACACCCGCAAGCGGCAGGCGCATGCGCTCAGCCGCTGGCATCCGATCAAGGCTCGCAGCCCTCGCCCGCGCACGTTCGGCCAGCACCTCGGTGAAGGCATTGAGCGACGAATCGGTGGCAGCGATGCGGGCTAGTGAGCCCTCCACTGCATCAAGGGCTGAACGCTCGCCCCCATGCACCGCCATCGCGATGGCGCGGGCCGTGGCAACCGGCTCACTCATGCCCAGCTCCAGGCGGCTGGGGTACGAACACCACCGCTGACTCATCGGCGGGTCCCAGCTGAACCGGCAGCAGGAGGCGATGCATCGACTCGGCCAGTGCCAGGTACGAGAGCACACCCGGTCGCTGGGTCTCGCTGATCGGAAGGTTCAGCACGGCCGCGTTGGCATCGAGCAGCCGTGCGAGCGCCTCTTGAGTATCCATGAATCACCACCCCTCAACAGCAGCCAAGAAACTGCCGACCGCGATAAAACGGCCCGAGATCCTGGGCAAAATCCTTAAGCGTGTCACGCCAGGCCCGCCACTGACTATCCGCTTCGATCGCTGACCGAGTGCGGGCCGCGAGTTCATCACGTAACGCTGGCTCGTCCACACCGGTGACCCGCCCGTCGCGAACCCGTACCTGCCCGCCTGCAATCACCGATGCGATGGCATCGGCATGGGCACGCGCCATAAAGGGTGCGACCGGATCGACATCAGGGATCAGCCCGAAGTCGCCGTCGACCCGATCCAGATCCAGCACCAGGAGATCGGCCGCATGGCCGCGCTCAAGCCGCCCGCCTGGCTGCGCCCGGTCTTTGGCCGCCCCCATCACCGAGCGCCGACCGGTGCTGCTTGCGAATTGCCAGAGCGAAGCATCGGACCAGTCGGCCTCGAAACCCCAGCCGCGATGAAGCGCGCCCGCCAGTCGCATTTCGCGAAGGCCATCGTCGTCTTCATCGAACGCGAGCCCGTCCAGTCCCATGGCAATCCGGCAACCGGCCGCTCGCATGGCCGCCACCGGCGCAATGCCTGAACGCAGGTGCAGGTTCGAGCTGGTGTTCACTGCGATCGTGACGCCGCGTTCGGCGAGTAATTCCAGTTCGTCCGGGCGCGCCCATGCGCAGTGCGCGAGCGTGAGTCGCGGCGACAGCAGACCGATCGAATCGAGCCAGCGCACCATGCCGCCTGGATACTGCTCATCGGCCCACTCGCGCTGATACCGTGTCTCGAGAAGATGCATGTGCACCGGCCGCCCCTCAGTGGCGCTACGTGCCGCCACCGCCTGCAGCAGCTCAGGCGTACACCACTGCACGGCAGTCGGCCCCAGTTGTACGGTGACATGGTGGGCAAGTGTGGGGTCGCTTTCAATCGCTGCGGCGATCTCGGCAGCACGCTCGAGCTGCACCGCAACCGATGGCGCTGGCGCCGCAATCCGGCGGGCGATCGGTTCCCGTATTGACGGCCGCAACCGGTCCAGAACCACCGGGTCGGCGCAGTATCCCAGCGGCTGACGATCACGGAGCGATACCGCGAATCCGATCCGGATCCCGACGTCGCGCGCCGCACGCGCGACGGCAAGCGCCTCTTCGACCGGCCCAACCGTACCCTGCGTGCGAGTGTAATGAACCATCACCGCGGTGGCCCCGCGCCGGACCGAACGCGCAAACGAGGTCGACGCCACCAGATAAGGATCCACGCCAGGCAACAGCGACAGAAGCGGTAGCCAGGCTTCGAGTGGCAGGCCCCAACCACCAATTGTGCTTGACCGATACGTGCGGGCATGATCGTGCGCATTGGCAAGCGCCGGCACCAACAGCCTGCGGGCGTGAGGAAGGCCAGTGCAGTCAAGCGTTGGCATGTCGACCGCACACGGCGCCACGCCAGCCGTCACCTCGCGGATCACCCCCCCCTCAACTTCCAGTTGCGCATCACGCAGTGACGGCACTGCCCCGGGCACGCAGGCAGCCCACGCTGCGCCCAGCCGCCAGCGGCCGGGCGTGGAACCGGCGCTCATGCCGCTCAGGAAAGCTTGAACTGACGCTGGGCAACCGGCGGCAGGAATCTGCGATCAAAGATTTCTGCGGGTGCCGGTTCACGCTTGAGTTCGAACGCCTTCGAGAGCTGAGTAATCGAACGCTTGAGCCGATCGTCGGACAGGTCACCCACACCGATCGCTGCAGCCTCTTTGGTGAGGATGACGTTGTTGAGCGCGTAAATCAGTCGACGCTTCTCGATATCGCGATTGATAAGCGGTTCGCGCTTGGCCAGCGCCTCGATGGCAGCGTCGGGGCTGGCAATGGCATCGGCCATGCCGCGATTGACCGCACGCACCAGACCCGCCACCGCCTCGGGGCGATCGCGTAGCAATGCCGGCGACACCATCACGCCGTTGCTGTACAGATCGATGCCGTGATCGGCGTAATGAAACCAGCGGATGTCTTTTTCCGGGTCGAGTCGCTGAGCGATCAGGTTCATGTAGCTCGTGACCGAGAACACGGCCGAAGCATCCACCTGGCCCTGAAGCAGCATCTGCTCCTGAAGGTTAGGCGTCATATTGAGCCACTTCACCTTGCTCTCATCAACGCCCGCCATCTCAGCCAGCACCGGGAACATCTTCATCGCCGCGCCACTGGCCGGCGAGCCCAGCGTCTTGCCTTCCAAATCTTTCAGCGTGCGAATCGGGCTCGACGAGCGCGTCATCAGCGCGAATGGCGTGCGGTTGTAAATCATGTAGACCATCACGGGCGCTGCACCCTGGCGCGTCGAGGCGTTCTGGATGATGGCGTTGATGTCGCCGAATCCAGCCTGATAGGTGCCGGCCATGATCTTGGTCACCGTCGCGGCCGAACCGTCGCCCTGGTCAATGGTCAGATCGATTTTTTCTGCGGCAAAGTAACCTCGATCGATCGCGAGGTAATACCAGGCGTGAATCCCCTGATATTTCCAGTCGAGCACGAACCGGATGGGGGTGCTGGACTGCGCATGCGCCACGCCAGCCAAGCCGGGCGCAAGTGCGAGCCCCAGCGCGGCGCCCGTTGCGCCAAGCAGACGGCGCCGCGGCATCGCGGCCTCTGCGAGGTCAGCAGGATGATTTGACGAAGAACGGGCGAACAGGTCGTTCGAAGCGGTCATGTTGAGCGGGTCCTTGCCAGAGGTGTGACAGATTCACTCCCGCACCCGCGTTCCTGTCAGGAGGAGGAAGTTTGGAACGCAGGTGCGGGAGCGGTGAGCCGGAGCGACTCGCCATCACCCTTTGCACAGGGCGTGCCAGCCCAAAACCCAGGAGCCCACCACCATTCCGCCTCCCGGCGGTGCAATTCGCACCGTTTCGAGGCGCGGCCGCTCGTCGTTCGCACCGCCCTCCTCTATCATCGCAACGGTCAACCGCCCCGTCGGCGCGGTCGCATCCGGAGGCCCATCCAATTGGATGAAGGTAATCAGCGTCAGGTACCCGAGGCCTTTGTCCGTCTCTATGTGCCGCCCGGGCGGATCAAACCGACGCTGCCGTGGGCTGAACTGCTCGAGCGACATGAGCTCTGCGAGGATCTGGCCCAGATGCTGGGCGAAACGGCCCGCGCCCAGCTCCATGGGTTGGGCATCACCGAGGCCGATGTTCTACAGAGAATCCGGGCGGGCCTGCCCGCCACCGACCTCGGCCTGACCGAGGGAGAGATCGGCTGGGTGACGGGCAGGTTGGCTGAAACGCTGGGCTGGCTCGATGAATCGGGCCAGTTGCCTGGCGGGGGCGCGCCTGACGCCTAGCGGGCGATGGGCTTGTAGCGAATACGCGTGGGACGCGCGCCATCCTCGCCCAGGCGCCGCTTCTTGTCGGCCTCATATTCCTGGTAGTTGCCGTTGAGGAACACCCATTGCGAATCGCCTTCCGCAGCAAGGATGTGCGTGGCGATCCGGTCGAGGAACCAGCGGTCATGGGAGATCACCATCACGCAGCCCGCAAACTCGAGCAGCGCATCTTCCAGCGCACGCAGTGTCTCCACATCCAGGTCGTTGGACGGTTCATCGAGCAGCAGCACATTGCCGCCGGTCGAGAGCGTTTTGGCCAGATGCAGCCGCCCGCGCTCACCGCCCGAGAGCTTGCCCACGATCTTCTGCTGGTCAGCGCCCTTGAAATTGAAGCGTCCGATGTAGGCGCGCGACGGCATTTCGAACTTGCCGACGGTGATGAGGTCGGAGCCCCCCGAGATGGCCTCCCAGACCGACTTGTCATTGGGCAGTGAATCGCGCAGCTGATCCACGGATGCGAGCTGAACGGTTTTGCCGATTTCAACGCTGCCGGAATCCGGTTTCTCCACCCCATTGATCATCCTGAACAGAGTGGACTTACCGGCGCCGTTGGGACCGATGATGCCGACGATCGCACCCTGCGGCACCTTGAAGCTCACCTTATCCATAAGCAGACGATCGCCGAAGGCCTTGCTCACATCCTTGAACTCGACCACCTCGGCACCCAGGCGCTCTGCCACCGGAATAAAGATTTCCTGGGTTTCATTGCGTTTCTGATATTCCTGCGAGCTCAATTCCTCGAACCGGGCGAGTCGCGCCTTGCTTTTGGCCTGCCGGCCCTTCGGATTCTGACGGACCCATTCGAGCTCCGCCTTCATCGTCTTGATACGCGCGACTTCCTGCTTGGCCTCCGTCTGCAGACGCTCCTCCTTCTGTTCGAGCCAGGAGCTGTAGTTGCCCTTCCAGGGAATGCCGTGACCCCGGTCGAGTTCGAGGATCCACTCGGCCGCGTTGTCGAGGAAATAGCGGTCGTGGGTGACTGCGACCACCGTGCCGGGGAAACGCTGCAGGACCTGCTCGAGCCAG
>JALREG010000004.1 GCA_023253905.1 Burkholderiaceae bacterium | reverse complement strand
CAGCGAAGGAAGTCTGACACCGTTTTCCAGCGTCCTCCCTGAATCTGCGCCAGTCGCGTCTGATCGTTCCCCAGACGCTTCTGCGGCCCGAAAACGAACTCCGGATTACCCAGGAAGCCACGCGGGTAGGGGTGGTCTTCGAGCGCCTTCACCAGCGAGTCAATGGTGAGCTTGGGGCCAGCCCGCTCAGCGGCGCGCGCGAAAATATCCACATACATCCAGCCCGTGGCCGCCCACAACTCAGCGTCTTCCTTGAAGCGCTCCTTGAAGGCGTCCATCCATTCGTTGAGAGAGCGGGTGTTGGATGGATCATCGCGATAGGGCACTGGCGTTTCGCTGATGGCAAACAGTCCTTCCACCGCCGCGCCACCCGCCTTCGGGACTGCGGGCATGTAGGCGGCCTGACTCCCGAAGAACCGCCCGGTGTAGCCCAGTCGGCGCGCGGTGGCCATGGCACCAATGGTTTCGCGAACAATGGTGCCCAGCACGATCAGGTCGGGATTAGCTGCGCGCAGGCGCTGCATCTGCGAGGCGAAATCGGTGGCGCCACGCTTGTAGGTGGTGCGTTCGACCAGGGTGAGTCCGAGATCCTTCAGCGCCGATTCAGTGCCGCGCAGCACTTCGAGCCCGTACTCATCGTCCTGATACAGGATGCCAACACGCTTGGCACCAGACAGCTTCATCACTTCCTTGAGACCCACCGCTGTACTTTGCGGATAGGGGGTGGCGAGCGCGAACTTGAGCTTGTGGAACGGGTCGAAGTTGCCATGATGCGCCGTGGTGGGAAACAGATGGGCAACGTTCTTTTCGAGCACCAGCGGGATGGTGGCAAGCGACACCACCGAGCCCAGCGATCCGATCATCGCAAAGATGCGGTCCTGGGTCAGAAGCTTCTGCGCGCCCAGCACCGCCTTGCGCGGGTCATAGCCAGAGTCCTCAACCACCAGGCGGATCTTGCGGCCGTGAATGCCGCCCTCGGCATTGATCTGCTCGGCGCGCATGATCATGCCGTTCTGGATGGGTTTGCCAAGCGTGACCAGCGGCCCGGACAGATCCTGGATGGATCCGAGCACAATCTGGTCGCGGGTGACGCCCTGATCGGCCCAGGCACTGGAGGCGGGCACTGCGGCGAGCACGCCACCGGCCGCGCCGAGTTCGAGAAACTGTCTGCGTGAGTTCATGGTGTTGTCTCCTTCAGGATTTTGCAGAGTACATCGATTCGATCAGATCACGATACTTTTCATTGACCAGCTTACGTTTCAACTTCATGGTGGGCGTGAGCTCCTCGTCTTCGGCGGTGAGCTTGTGTTCGATCAGGCGAAATTTCTTCACCTGCTCCACACGCGCGAATTTGGCATTCACACGGTCCACCTCGCCCTGAATCAGTTCCTGCACTTCGCGGGTGCGGCAGAGGCTCTGAAAGTTGGTAAACGGTACGTTGAGCTCCTGCGCAAAGCGCTCAACGTTTTCATGATCAATCATGACAAGCGCGGTCAGGAACGCCCGCCGGTCACCAATCACCACCGCATCGGTGATGTAGGGCGAAAACTTGAGCTCGTTCTCAATTTCCGAGGGCGTGATGTTCTTGCCGCCTGCCGTGATGATGATGTCCTTCATCCGATCGGTGATCCGGAAGAACCCATCCGCATCGACTGTTCCGACATCGCCCGTGTGCAGCCACCCTTCGGAATCAATAGCCTCGGCGGTTTTATCGGGCTGATTGAGATATCCCATGAAGACACTATCGCCACGGATCAGGATCTCGCCCTGTGCCGATACTTTCATTTCCGCCCAAGGCTGAGGACGACCGATGGTACCCAGGCGGATGGCGCCAGGCAGATTGAGCGATCCCCCTGCGGTGGTCTCCGACATGCCCCAGCCTTCGTAGAGCGGAACGCCCAGCGCGTGATACCAGCGAATGAGTTCGGGCGAGATGGGTGCCGCGCCGCTGATCGCCCAGCGCATGCGGTTCACGCCGATGGCCTTGCGGATGTTGTTCAGCACCAGAAAACGGGCCAGCCCGAAAGCTGCGAGGAGCCCGGCTCCCGCCGGCTGGCCGGAGAGCCTTCGATCAGCCACGCGATAACCGATCGACAGTGCCGCGCCATAGGCCCAGCGCTGAAGTGGCGTGGCCTCGCGGAGCCGGATGGATACGGCGGAATAGAATTTTTCCCAGACACGCGGCACACACAGAATGATAGAGGGCGCAATCTCTCGGATGTTCTCGGCAATGGTTTCCGGGTTTTCAACGTAGTTCAACCGGGCTCCAGTTTCAAGCGACAGAAACTGGCCGACCATTCGCTCGGCAACGTGGCAAAGCGGTAAAAAAGCCATCTTGTCGTCGTTCTCGTCAGCCGAGAGCTCCGGCGCAAAGCGCTCCATCACCGAGCACAGGTTCCTATGCGAGAGCATCGCGCCCTTGGGCTTGCCGGTGGTGCCCGAGGTGTAAATCAGAATGGCCAGATCATGTGAGCTGCGCGTGGCGAGCCGGCGCTCGAACTCGTCAGGGTTCGCTTCATCATGGGCCGCCCCGCGCGCCTCAAATGCCTCGAGGCTCATCACCATCGGATCGTCGAGGCGTTCAAGCCCTTCCATATCGAACACCACCACCCGGGACAGCAAGGGAAGCCGGTCGCGCACTTCGAGCACTTTGTCGAGCTGCTCATCATCTTCAACGAACAGCACCCGGGTCGCGGAATCAGCGCACAGGTAATGAACCTGAGAGGCGGAATCGGTGGGATAGATGCCACTCGACACCCCACCCGCGAGAAGAATGCCGTAGTCGGCATAGCTCCATTCACGGCGGGTGTTGGCAAGGATCGCCCCCACCTCCCCGGGTTGCAGGCCATCCGCCGCGAGCGCCATGGCGATTCGCCGCGCGTGTCCACCCAGATCACGCCAGGATTGCTCTTCCCAGATGCCCAGCACCTTCTGGCGCAGCGCGATCCGGTCGCCTCGCAGCTGTACCGCGTGCCAGAACTTGCGCCCGATGGTCTCCCCCTGCGGGCGTGCAGTTTGGGTTGTCGTCATCGCCATTGCTTTTTCTTTTTCCAGCGACGTTCGCCACGCGCCGACTCTGCCTTCATGCCCAGGTAAAACTCACGGATGTCGTCTTTACGGAGCAGCGCCTCGCAGTGGTCTTCCATCACCACCCGACCCACCTCGAGCACATAGCCGAAATCGGCGGTGGCAAGCGCAATGCTGGCGTTTTGCTCAACCAGCAACATGGTGGTGCCTTCCTCGCGATTGACCCGTTTGACGATCGCAAAAATCTCTTTCGTGAGCTTGGGGCTCAGCCCCAGGCTGGGTTCATCAAGAAGCAGCAGGCGCGGCCGCGACATGAGTGCCCGTGCAATGGCGAGCATCTGTTGCTGCCCACCCGAGAGCTGGCCAGCCTCCTGCGCCGCACGTTCGCGGAGAATGGGGAAGTAGCCGTACATCCGCTCGATATCGGCCGCCACACCGGCGGGATCGCGCCGCGTGAAAGCGCCCATCATCAGGTTGTCACGCACCGACAGCATGGGAAATACCTCGCGCCCCTCGGGCACGTGGCTGATACCGCGCCGAACCACCCAATCGGGATCGCGGCACTGGATGTCCTCGCCATCGAACCACACCGTTCCCTTCTGCGGATCAATGATCCCGGAAATGGTTTTCAGGATGGTGGTTTTACCTGCGCCGTTGGCGCCGAGCACGGTGACGATCGAACCGCGCCGGACTTCCAGGCTCACACCCCGAATCGCCTGCACCGGGCCATAGCTCGACTCGATGTTCGACAGCCGGAGAATCACGTCGTCGGTCACGTGTTCAGTCTCCGAGGTAAGCCGCAATGACATCGGGATGCGATTGAACCTCGGAAGGCGAACCCTCGGCCAGCACCTTGCCATAGTTCACCGCGAGTACCCGGTCAGACACGCGCGACACCAGGCTCATGTCATGCTCGACCATCAGCACCGTGATCCCCAGCAGATCACGAATGTCCTGAATCCAGTAGGCCATGTCGTCGGTTTCCTCGACATTGAGCCCCGACGAGGGCTCATCGAGCAGCAGCAGCTTGGGCTGCGAACAGAGCGCCCGTGCCAGTTCCACCACCTTGCGAACGCCATAGGGCAGGCCCGCCACCCGACTGTCCCGGTGCACCTGCAGATCGAGAAAGTCGATGATCTTCTCAACCCGGCGCCGATGCTCGACCTCGCGACGCCGGACTGACGGCAGGAAAAGCATTTCAGCAATGAAGTTCGGCTGCGCCTGGGCATGGCAGCCAATCAGGAGGTTCTGAAGCACCGTCGCGTGCTCGAACAGTTCGATGTTCTGAAATGTGCGGCCGATGCCGCGCGAGACCACCCGATCGGGCGCAAGCGCTGCCAGGTCTTCCCCGCGATACACAATCCGCCCCGCGCTCGCCGGATAAATCAGGCTCACCAGATTGAAGATGGTGGTCTTGCCCGCTCCGTTAGGACCGATGATGGTGTAGATCTCGCCTTCGCGCACACCAAAACTCACCTCATCGACCGCAGTCAGGCCGCCAAAGCGTTTGGTCAGTTGTTCGACGCGAAGCAGTTCCATCAGTGCACCCGCTCCGACTTCTGGTAGGTCTTCTGGCGCCTGAACATGCCGGCCTTGTACATCGGAAAGAGCGAGAACCAGGTGCGGATCTTCACCCATCGTCCATAGAGACCCAACGGTTCAAACAGGACGAACAGAATCATGAGCACACCAAACACGGTGGACTTGAGCCCGGTCTGTTCTGCCACCACCTGAGGCAGATAGTCCTTGGTGATGGCGATCAACTCGGGCAGCACGATCATGAAAACTGCCCCGAACACCGCGCCGTGCAGCGATCCCATTCCACCGATCACGATCATCATGAGGAATTCGATCGACAGAAACAACGTGAACTGTTCGGGACTGATGAAGCGGATCTGGTGCGCATAGAGCGCGCCGGCCAGGCCGGTGATGCCAGCCGATAGCGCAAAACTCAGCGTCTTGTAGCGGGCCAGATTCACACCCATGCTCTGCGCCGAGATTTCCGAGTCGCGGATGGCGATGAAGGCGCGACCGGTGGGGGCACGCAGCAGGTTGCGCACGACAAGCGCCACCAGCACGATGCATACGAGACATAGATAGTAAAAGCTGTTTGACCCGGTGAGTGGGCTACCCGCCAGATTAAGCGGTGGCACCATCAGCCCGGAGTTGCCCGCAGTGAGCGATTCCCAGCGCGCGAGCACTTCTTCAACGATGAAACCGAAGGCGAGCGTGGCAATGGCCAGATAAATGCCCGTGAGTCGCAGCGCAGGCAACCCGATCAGGATGCCCGCCGCAGCCGCCAGCAGAATCGAGGCGGGCGCACTCAGCAAAAACGGCCAACCGGCCGCCTGCAGCAGCGTCTCGGTGTAGGCGCCGATCGCAAGGAACGCCGCATGCCCCATGGAGAGCTGGCCGGTAAAGCCGCTGAGCAGCATGAGGCCGAAACCGATAATGCCCCAGATGTAAATGAAAACCAGCTGCGCACGCCAGTATTCGGGAACGACAAAAGGCGCAGCCAGCAGAACCACCAGAAGGAGCCCGTACCAGCCGGCTTCGGTGCGGTCACGAAACAGCTGTAGATCCTGCTCGTATCGGGTTTTGAAAATGAATCGCATGCGATGGCCGCCTCAGACCTTCTTGCGCCGCATCTCGGCAAAGATGCCCGAGGGACGCACCACCAGCACAATCAGCACCACGATGTAGGCTGCTACGTTTTTAAAGCCCTCGGGCAGATAGAAGCCTGCGAACGCCTCAACCAGGCCAATGATCAGACCGCCAACGATCGCACCGGGGATGCTGCCAAAGCCCCCCACCACGGCGGCCGGAAACGCCTTCAGGCCCACGAACCCCATGTTGGAATGCACAAAGGTGACCGGCGCCAGCAGCACCGCCGCAAAGGCTGCGATGCCTGCGGAAATGCCCCATATCAGCGTGTTGATACGGCGTACCGGAATACCCATGTAGTAGGCCGCCAGCTGGTTCTGCGAACTCGCCTGCATGGCAATACCGATGCGGGTGCGGCTGAAAAAAAGCCACAACACCAAGCAGAGCGCCGCGGTGAGCGCAATGATCGCCAGGTCATCCGATGAAACAACCAAAGAGCCCAGGTGGATCGTGCCGTCAGACCAGGGCGCCTTCAACGCATGAGTGTCGGTCCCCCAGCCGGGCACCATGGTGGCGATCCCGCGGGCAACAAAGCCAATCCCGATGGTGACCATCACCGCAGAAAAGGTGGGCTGCCCGATGATGGGCCGCAGCAGAAAGCGGTCAAACAATGCGCCAACAGCAACCAGCACCGCGAGGGTCATTGCAACCGCCAGCGCAAACGGCAACTGCCAGAGGCTTGCGAAAGTGAACGCGACGAAGGCGCCCAGCATCATCACATCGCCCTGCGCAAAATTCACAACTTCGGTGGCCTTGTAAATCAGTACAAAGCCAAGGGCAATGAGCGCGTAAATGCAGCCCATTGCGACACCACCGATGGCCAGTTGCAGAAACTCCATGTCCCCCGCTTCCCGCTTCGGCTGCCGGCCTTGCCGGCGCCCCGCTGTTGATTGGCATCGAAGCCGCTTAAGCGACTCTAACGATGGGCATTGAGTCTATCGGCGGGGCTGCCGGGCGTCAAAAATTCCCGTGGTCACTTCGGTGCCGCGAGCCCCATCGAACGGGTGATCAGTTCCTTCATGATCTCGTTGGTGCCACCGTAAATGCGCTGGACGCGAGCATCGGCCCAGGCGCGCGCAACCGGATACTCCCACATGAACCCGTATCCGCCGTGAAGCTGCACACATTCGTCCAGCACTTTGCCCTGCAGATCGCTGCACCAGTATTTCGCCATGGAAGCGGTGGCGGTATCGAGCTTGTCTTCGATGAGTGCCTCGAGGCAGCGGTCAACAAACACGCGCGCGATCTGTACCTCGGTCTGGAGCTCGGCGAGCCGGAACCGAGTGTTCTGAAAGCTCGCCACCGTGGTGCCGAACACCTTCCGGTTCTTCACATAGTCGACGGTCCAGTCGATCGCTGCCTGTGCGCTTTCCACCGCGCCGATCGCAATCTGCATGCGCTCCCAGGGAAGTTCCTGCATCAGATAAATGAACCCCTGATTCTCCTTACCAAGCAACTGCGAGGCTGGCACCCGAAGATCATTGAAGAAAAGCTCGGAGGTGTCCTGCGCCTTAAGGCCCACCTTCTTCAGTCGTTGACCTTTGTCAAACCCCGGCATGCCCCGCTCGATCAGAAAGAGGCTGGTGCCTTTGGCGCCCGCTGCCGGGTCGGTCTTGGCAACCACCACCACCAGATCGGCATGCCAGCCGTTGGTAATGAAGGTCTTGGAACCGTTGAGTACGTAGTGATCTCCGTCGCGAAGCGCGGTGGTGCGAACGCCCTGCAGGTCGGAGCCCGCGGCCGGCTCGCTCATGGCGATGGCACCAATCATATCGCCCGAGGCCATTTTGGGCAGGTACCGCCGCTTCTGTTCGTCAGTGCCATAGCGAAGCAGGTAGGGCGCCACGATCTCCGAGTGCAGCACAAAGCCAAGCCCGGTGGCATTCACCCGTGCGATCTCCTCCATCACGATCACCGAGTACAGCCGGTCAGCGCCCGGCCCGCCCCACTCCTCCGGGATAGAACTGCAGAGAAAGCCGTTTTCACCGGCTTTACGCCAGATCTCGCGATCAACATAACCCTGCTCTTCCCAGGCCGCGTGAAAGGGCAGTACCTCTTTTTCGAGAAAGCGGCGAACCGAGTCGCGAAACATCGCGTGGTCTTCGTTGAACAGCTTTCTTTCCAGCATCGGCGGCTCCGGTGGCAACGGTTGTAAGATTGACGATCAAACGGGTCAGCATTGCGCCCGATCTCTCCGTTCACGTCAACCTGGAGCACCGTCATGTCCGAGGCCTTCGTCTTCGATGCCATCCGCACCCCGCGCGGCCGCGGCAAGTCCAGCGGTTCGCTGCACGAGGTCAAGCCGGTCAAGCTCCTCACCACCCTCATGCATGAGCTCCAGTCGCGCCACGACCTCGATACATCGCTGGTCGAAGACGTGGTCCTGGGCTGCGTGTCGCCAGTCGGCGACCAGGGTTCGGTCATCCCCAAGACCGCTGCGTTGGCCGCAGGGTGGGATCTCCGGGTCTCGGGCGTACAAATCAATCGGTTCTGTGCCTCGGGTCTCGAAGCGGTCAACCTCGCTGCGCAGAAAGTACGTTCGGGCTGGGAAGACCTGATCGTGGCAGGTGGCGTCGAATCGATGTCGCGGGTGCCGATGGGCAGCGACGGGGGCGCCTGGATGATGGACCCCGAAACCAATCTCGACACCGCGTTCATTCCGCAGGGCATTGGCGCCGACCTGATCGCCACGCTCGACGACTGGTCGCGCGAGCAGGTCGACGAATGGGGCGTGCGTTCGCATCGGTTGGCGGCTGCCGCACGCGCCGACGGCCGCTTCAAGCGGTCGATCGTACCGGTGCACGATGAAATCGGCCTCACCATTCTTGATCACGACGAAACCATCCGTCCGGACGCCTCGCTTGAGGCGATGGGGCAGCTGAAGCCCTCGTTTGAAAAGATGGGCCAGATGGGCTTTGACGCGGTGGCGCTACGCAAGTATCCGCAGGTCGAACGTATCCGCCATGTTCATCATGCAGGTAACTCCTCAGGGATCGTCGATGGCGCGGCACTGGTTCTGATCGGTAACGAATCCGCCGCGCGTACGCTCGGCATCACGCCGCGCGCCCGAATCGTCGCCACTGCGCTGACCGGTACCGACCCAACTATCATGCTCACCGGTCCCATGCCCGCCACCCGTAAGGCGCTCGCGAAAGCGGGCCTCACGATCGATGACATTGATCTCTTCGAGGTCAATGAAGCCTTTGCTGCCGTCCCGCTTCGCTACATGCAGGAGCTTGGTGTTCCTGCGGAGAAAATCAACGTAAACGGCGGTTCAATTGCCATGGGCCATCCGCTGGGCGCAACCGGCGCCATGCTGCTCGGCACGCTCATCGACGAGCTTGAACGCAGGTCGTTGCGGCGCGGGTTGATCACGCTCTGCGTGGGCGGCGGCATGGGCATTGCCACCATCGTCGAGCGCCTCTAACGATCGGCGCGGCCACTGGGCGGTGTAACGCCACCGCCCGCCCGCAGTCGCGACCCTTCGGTCGGATCGTGCACGCTTTGCAGGAGTCAAGCACCTACCATCGCCCCTCGTTCCTCCGCGAAGTGCGACTGTCATGCCCGAGCGTTCCATCTCCCGTCCCATCGTCGCCGATCGACGCCACGCTGCGCGCGATACACCGGGCGAGAATCCGCCGGTGGGGCCGATCGGGATGTTTGTCGCGACAGACGCTGGCCACCTGAGTCGCTTTGACCCGGTATTCGCGCGACTGCTCGCGCTACACACCCGCCCAGTCAGTCCCCGACCGCTTAAGCTTGGCCGGCTGATGGGCGCCGCCGCTACGAAGGCACTTGATCAGGCGCGTCACGGCGCCTTCGCATCGGCCGACTGCGCCCTGTCAGATGGTCGCACGATGCTGCTTCGCGTGCGTCGCTCCGTCGAGGGCACGCGTGGCTGGGTAGAGGATGTGAGCGCGCTCAGGCGCAACGAGACCGGGCTGCGGTTTGCCGCCCTGCATGATCCGCTTACCGGGCTGATGAATCGTCGTGGACTGCAACGGCACCTCGCCGACGTCATCGCCCGCAGCGCGGTGTCCCCTGTCAGTCTCGTCTTTATGGATCTTGATGGATTCAAGCCCATCAACGACGTATTCGGGCACGCCGCGGGCGACTCTGTCCTGCGGCAATTTTCCACCCGCGTGCGCGGGTTGCTAAAGCCTGGCGATTTTGCCGCACGCGTCGGCGGCGATGAGTTTGTCGTGGCGCTGAGCGGCCGATCGCAGCTGGACGCCGACGCCTGGATCCGGCTCCTAGAACAAAAAATCAGCGCCACCCCGTTTCGACATTTTGCACATGAATTCGCCCTGCAATTCAGCGCTGGATGCCTGGCGCTGGATCCGACACTCAGCCCGGACGCGGCGCTCGAGGCTGCAGACCGCGACTGCGCCCGCGTCAAGTCGGGGGAGCACACCCCTGGCAAGCTGATCGAACCGTCGTTACTGTCGGCGCTCGCGGGCCTGCATCATGAAGCGGAGTGTCCCGGGTTGGAACTCCTCGAGCAGGGGATACACGCCAGCCAGGCGGGACGCCTGCGGGTCGGGGCTGAATGGCTGCTGCGTCTGCGCGACGGCAATGGCCGCCTCAGACGCCCAGCCGAGTTCCTGCCAGCCGCCCGGCAATTGGGCCTGGCTGCCCATATTGATCTCTGGGTGATGCGCCGTGCCCTCGAGTGGCTCACCCGCACGCGCAGCGTCGCTTCATCGAACGCGCTGTTCGTGGTCATGAAATTGAACGCCGAGTCGCTGCATGATCACCGCTTTCAGCGACACGCCCTTCGCTTACTGAGAGCCCAGCCGTCAACCGCCGCCGCGCTGCGGATCGAGGTGAACGCGCGCCATCTGGCGCGGGGTCCTGGCGTGGCGGCCGAGTTCATTGAGCATGCGCGCGCCGTGGGTACCCGCGCGGTGCTTGGCGGTCTGGCTCAGGTCCCGGTCTGGATGCCGCAGCTGCTTGCTTTGCGACCCGCCGCGATCAAGCTCGATGTTTCGCTTGCGGACATTGACCGGGAGCAGCCGACCACGCAGCAAAGTATCCGGCTCCTGCTCGACCACTGCCGGGCGCTCGGCATCGAGGCCTGTGCCACGCGAATCGAGTCGACAACAGCACTGGAATGGGCGTGCCGGGTCGGTTTTGATCAGGTCCAGGGATTCCTGTTCGGAAAGCCTGATGCAGTCGTGCGGGCCCCGCAGCATGTCGGGTCTGGTTCGGCTGCGAGCGCGTCTTGATCCAGAACCCGCTCGCCGGGGGTTTATCATCGGGAGATGATCGTATCGATCCACCCCCTACCCCCTACCGACCTCCACACACTATGTCCACCATCCGCTTTGAGTACAGCGCCGACCATATCGCCACCCTGATCCTCGATACGCCCGGGCAGGCGGTCAACATGATGAGTGCCGCCTTCATGGCCGATCTGTCCGCAGCCGTGGCCCGTCTGGAAGGCGAGCGCGACCGACTCGCCGGCGTCATTCTCACCTCGGCAAAAAGCACCTTCTTCGCGGGCGGCGATCTTCGGGCGCTCGCTGCGGTGCAACCGGAAGACGGCCCCGCGTTCTATGAATCGATTCAGGCACTCAAAGCCTCGTTCCGGCGTCTCGAGCTGCTTGGCCGGCCGGTCGTGGCCGCCCTGGGCGGAAGCGCGCTGGGAGGCGGACTGGAACTGGCGCTTGCCTGCCATCACCGCGTGTGCGTCGATGATCCGCGCATCCAGATCGGTTTCCCCGAAGTCACCCTGGGGCTCTTGCCCGGCGCAGGCGGCATCACCAAAACAGTCAGGCTGGTGGGTCTTCAGGCCGCCCTACCGATCCTGAGCGAAGGTCGCAGAATGAAGCCGGCCGAGGCGCTGGCTGCCGGGCTGATTCATGCCACCGTGGCAACCGCCGACCAGTTACTGCCCGCCGCGCGCGCATGGATCGCGGCCAATCCCGCGCCCCGACAGCCCTGGGACGATCCGAAGTGGCGTATTCCCGGCGGCACGCCATCTAATCCGGCAATCGCCTCGGTACTGCCCATCGCACCCGCCATGTTGCAGCAGAAAACGCAGGGCAATTACCCGGCCCCCGGCGCCATCATGGCGTGCGCGGTGGAAGGCGCGCAGGTCGACTTCGATACCGCCATGCGTATTGAATCGCGCTGGCTCGCGCGCCTGGCAACCGGTCAGGTGGCCAAAAACATGATCGGTACGCTGTTCTTCCAGATGAACGAACTCAAGTCGGGTGCAAGTCGTCCCGCTGGACCAGCGCGCTGGAAGCCCGCCCGTGTCGGCGTACTGGGTGCGGGCATGATGGGAGCGGGAATCGCCTGGGCCTGCGCCAGTCGGGGCATACCGTGTGTGTTGAAAGACGTTTCGCTGGAGAAGGCCTCGGCAGGTCGGGATATGAGCGGTCGTCTGCTTGCCAAGCGCGTTGAGAAGGGCCGGATGACGGCAGCCGACGCACAGGCCGTACTGGATCGCATCGTTCCCACCGCCAGCGCCGACGACCTGCGCGACTGCGATCTGGTGATCGAAGCGGTGTTTGAGAATCGCGAACTGAAAGCACAGGTCACGCGCGAAGCCGAGGCGGTACTCAGCCCGGGCGCCATCTTTGCGTCCAACACGTCCACATTACCGATCTCGGGGCTGGCTCACGCAAGCACGCGGCCCGAGCGCTTCATCGGTCTGCATTTCTTTTCGCCCGTCGACCGGATGGAACTGGTGGAGATCATCAAGGGCGACAAAACCTCAGCCGATACACTCGCACAGGCATTTGATTTCGTGCAGGCCATTGGCAAGACGCCCATCGTTGTCAACGACTCGCGCGGCTTCTACACCAGCCGGGTCTTCGGAAGCTTCGTCAATGAAGGGCTGGCCCTCCTTGGCGAGGGGGTGCCGCCCGCCATGATCGAGAACATTGCTGTCCAGGCGGGCATGCCGGTTGGTCCGCTTGCCGTTCTCGATGAGGTGTCATTGAAACTCGCCGATGATGTGCTCCACCAGGAACTCGCTGACCTCGAGCGCGAAGCGGCGGGTCATGCTCACGCTCACGCTCACGATCACGATCACGCGCATGAGCACAGCGCGGCGTGTGGGCATGACCATGGGCACTCTCATGACCATGCGCATGGGCATGACCACGGCCATGAGCATGGCGAGCCCCACGGTCACGGGCATGCCCATCGCCACACTCATGCGCATGACCATGCGCACGACCACGCGCACGACCATGCCCACGACCATGCCCACGACCACGCGCACGATCACGCCCACGGTCACGCCCACGACCACGCGCACGATCACGCCCGCGGTCACCACCATGAGAACACACCTGCCCAAGCGCCATCGCACGCGCACGGTCGCTCGCAGCCGGGGGCATTACCCGCAGCCGCCGGCGGAGCGAAAGCCGTCGTCCGCGTACAGCGCCACGTGCACCGCGTGAAATCACGCCGGATGCCCGAATCGGCGGTTTATGTTCTGGAAAAAATGTCCCACGGCTATAAGCGCCTTGGACGCGCCTGGGGCGCAGGCTTCTATGACTACCCGAGTGACGGACCGAAGACCCTCTGGAGCGGGCTCAGCGTCTTTGCCCGTGGCGCCAAGCGTCAACCCTCGCATGACGACATCCGCGAGCGGCTCCTCTACATCCAGGCGCTGGAAACCATCCGCTGCCTGGACGAAGGCGTGCTCGAATCAGTTCGTGATGCCAACATCGGCTCGATTTTCGGCTGGGGTTTCCCGGCATGGGCTGGCGGTACCCTCCAGTTCGTGAACCACGTAGGGCTTGCGCGATTCATCGCGCGCGCTCAGGAACTCGCGAAGCAGTACGGCGAGCGCTTCCAACCGCCCGAGTCGCTCGCCGCACGCGCCCGCGAGGGCCGACCCTACTGACCGGCATTGCAACCGGGCTTCTGAGGATCATCCGCCATGGTAAGACCCGCCCAGCAGCTGCATGAGTGGCGCGAACCCGCACCGCTTCGCCCCGCAGCGACCATTCTTCTGCTGCGCGATGCGGCGCCCGGTATCGAAGTGCTGATGACCCGACGCTCACTCACCGCAAGCTTTGCGCCTGGCGCTTATGTGTTCCCGGGCGGCGCGCTCGACCCGGCTGACCAATCCCCCGCCGCACGTGCGGTCAGCCGCAGCCGCCCCGATCAGACTGACGAGATCGTGAGCTATGCCACCGCTGCGGTTCGCGAGGCCTTCGAGGAACTTGGCGTCCTGCTCGCCAATCAGGCCGATGGTGAACCGGTCACCGCTGCGGCGGCCACCCGCCTTGACCGCGCCCATGACGGCGAACTCATTGCGCAACTTGCGTCGCACAACTGGACGCTCGCGCTCGACCATGTCTGGTGGTTCAGTCACTGGATTGCCGACCGCGATATTCCACGCCGCTTTGATGCCCGGTTTTTTATCGCGCGCATGCCAGACGGCCAGCATCCGTCAGCCGATGGCAACGAGCAGTTCGAACCCACCTGGGTCGCTCCGGCCGACGCGTTAGCCCGCCACGAGCGCGGCGACTTCGAGATGATCTTTCCAACCATTCGAACACTGCGGCAGCTCTCCCGCTTCAGTTCGGTCGCGCAGGCGATTGATCATTGCCGTCATCAGGCTCAGGTGTGGACCAGTTCGCCGCGTGCCGGGCTGATGAATGGCCGCATTGAGCGCTTCTGCGAAGACGAGCCGCCTTACGGTGAGCTGGAGCTGGTGGTGCCCGATGGTCGCCCCTCGCACAGCCTGGACTGGCAGCACGAACACCCGGTTCAGCTGCTGAAAAACCTGTGGCGCCTCACCGCACCCAACCCGGGTCGGATGACTGGCCCCGGCACCAACTGCTACATCATCGGCGGGCCAGGCGAATATCTGGTGATCGATCCAGGCCCGGAAGACTTTGCCCACGTCGCCCGAATCCATGCCCTGGTCGGGAAGGACCTGAAAGCCATTCTTTGCACGCATGCCCACCAGGATCACGTGCCGGGCGCGGCCATTTTGCAGTCACTCACCGGTGCGCCCACACTGGGCCGCCCCACCGGCCCAGATTTTGCGCCCGAGTGGAAGTGGGTCCCCGACCGCACACTCCACGACGGCGACCGCATCACCGTGGGCGACACCACGCTCCGTGTGATCCACACACCCGGGCATACCGAGCATCATCTGTGTCTGCTGCTGGAAGAAGATGAGCTGCTGGTGTCGGGCGACCATATCCTCAACGGCTCCACCACGGTCATCACGCCCCCCGATGGCAACATGCGCGATTACCTGGCTTCGCTCGAGCGCTTGAAAGCCGAGCGTTTCGATACGATTCTGCCCGCGCACGGACACGTGCTGGGCCGCGCCAAGCTCGAAATCGACCGACTGATTGCGCACCGCCTGAAGCGCGAGAGCAAAGTGTTTGCGGCGCTTCATGCGCGCCCGCGCAGCACACTCGACGATCTGGTGGAGATCGCCTACGACGACACGCCCAAGGTGCTATGGGGCGCAGCCAAGCGATCGCTCCTCGCGCATCTGCTCAAATTGCGGGAAGACGGCCGCGCAGAACAAACCGACGACAACCGCTGGTATCCGCGCGATTAGGCTGGCTTAGCGAGCGTGTCCGGTGCACGCGGGCCGGACGGGGCACGTCGCACGACACCCACCCCCTTGCAGGCGAGTGGGCGCCGACCCAGACGCTGATTAACTGGCAGGCTGCTGAGGGGCAGCAGCAGCGGCATCGTCTGCCGCGGCCGCTTTCATTGACAGGCGCAGACGGCCTTTGTCATCGGCCTCAATGACCTTGACGCGCACAACCTGCCCTTCCTTCACGTAGTCGGAGACCTGGTTGACCCGCTCGTTGGCGATCTGCGACACATGGAGCAGACCGTCACGACCCGGCATCACCTGGACGATGGCGCCAAAATCGAGAATCTTGAGGACCGTACCCTCGTAGATGCGACCGATTTCCACTTCCGCAGTGAGGTCCTCGATCATCTTGCGCGCGCGAGCGGCGGCTGCACCGTCCACGGCTGCGATGGTGATGGCGCCGTCGTCCTGGATGTCGATCTGGGTGCCGGTGGTTTCTGTGATCTGGCGGATGGTGGCGCCACCCTTGCCGATCACGTCGCGAATCCGCTCGGGGTTCCAGCCCAATAATTGTCCGACAAAAATCAACAGCGCCAACTGGACGATTTCAATGATGAAAATTGCCG
>JALREG010000388.1 GCA_023253905.1 Burkholderiaceae bacterium | reverse complement strand
CCGATCTTCACTGGGCGCTCAAGACACGTGTCATCCTGGGCGCCGCTACCGATGTCTATGACATCGAACCTTTGCCACCCAATTCGCCACTCCTCGAACTCGATAATCTCGTGGTCTCCCCGCACTTGGCCGGTATCGCTGCCGATAATTTCCAACCTACGATCTCGCGCATGCTGGCCAACATCACGCGGATCGAACGCGGAGAGCCTCTACCCGAGCATGAGCAGGTCGTGCCCTGAGAGACCACGGTTCAATGAGTGTGAGTGATAACGCCGAGGCACGTCAGATCCTTCGGGGGATCGGATTAGTCGCGATCGCGGTATTTCTGTTTGCAATCACCGATGCGATCTCGAAGTACATGACCCAGTACTACCCGATCGGCTACATCCTCTGGATCCGTTTCTTCTTCCACACGCTGGTGCTGATCGTGGTCGTGGGCTCCAGGCAGGGACTGGGTTTCATCCGCACCCGGCGCCCCGGTATCCAGCTCACGCGCGGGCTGTTACTGCCACTGGCGGCGCTCATGTTTGTCACCGGCCTCAGTCAGATGCCGCTCGCTGAAACCGCAGCGATCACTTTTGTCTCGCCGTTCCTGGTCACGCTGCTCGCAGTGATCGTGCTGAAGGAAAAAGTCGATCTGGGTCAGTGGCTGGCCATTGGGTTCAGCTTCGCCGGGGTGTTGCTCATCATTCGACCCGGTGCAGACGTGTTCGGATGGGCTGCGCTCTTTCCGCTCGGCACAGCCTTCTCAATGGCGATCTATCAGGTGCTCACGCGCCGGATTGCCGGGCTGGAAAGCGCCTACACCTCGATTTTCTATCCGGGCCTGGTCGGGCTCGCGCTATTCAGTCTCGCGCTTCCTTTCACCTGGACGACCCCGATCGCCTGGTGGCATGTGGCGCTCATGATCGTGGGCGGCATGGTGAATGCCGCCAGCCATCTCACCCTGATCCGAGCGTTCGAACACGCACCGGCGTCAAAGCTCGCACCGTTCAGCTACACCCAGATCGTGTGGGCAACGCTGGTGGCGTATGTGGCGTTTGGAGATTTTCCTGACAGCTGGTCGCTGACAGGAATTGGCGTGATTGCGGCTTCGGGTATTTACGTGGCTACTAGGATGCGGCGCGCCGGGCGCTGACCGGGGCCAAGGGCCCGCGCGCCAAATCCGCTGAATCCACGCCACGCAATGTGGCGTCCCGTAGGGGATTCGAACCCCTGTTACAACCGTGAAAGGGTCGTGTCCTAGGCCTCTAGACGAACGGGACCTGCAACTGCTGTTGGTGGAGGTAAGCGGGATCGAACCGCTGACCTCTTGCATGCCATGCAAGCGCTCTCCCAGCTGAGCTATACCCCCAACGAAGCCCGCGATTCTATCTCGAGGTTTGAGGCCGTGCAAGTTTCACGCGACTGCGTGATAAATTGCATTTTGTCCACACACCGGGAATCCGAGTCATGACAGCCAGCCTGATTGATGGTGCCGCCCTTGCCCGCAGCCTTCGCGCGCAGGTGGGCGAACGGGCCGCCGCGCTGGCCGCAAGCGGCCGCCCCCCAGGGCTTGCGGTGATCCTGGTGGGTGAGGATGCCGCGTCCGCGGTCTATGTGCGAAACAAGGTGAAAGATTGCGAGGAATCCGGGATTCGCTCGGTTCTGCAACGCCTTCCCGCGCAGACCCCCGAAGCCGAGCTGCTGGCCCGCATCCAGGCCCTGAACCTTGATCCCTCCATCCACGGCATCCTGGTGCAGCTGCCGCTACCGGCTCACATCGACACACGCCGGGTGATTGAAACCATCTCCCCCGATAAGGACGTGGACGGCTTTCATGTGGCGAGCGCCGGTGCACTGATGACCGGACAACCGGGGTTTGTACCGTGCACCCCCTACGGGGTGATGCGCCTGCTCGAGCATGCAGGTGCACGGCTCGCAGGGGCCGAGGCAGTGGTGGTCGGTCGCAGCAACATCGTGGGTAAACCTCAGGCGCTACTTTTGCTGCAGGCCGATGCGACCATCACGATCTGCCACAGCCGCAGCCGCGACCTGGCCGCGCACACCCGCCGAGCCGATGTACTGATCGCCGCCGTCGGGCGCGCCCGCATGATCACCGGTGACATGGTCAAGCCCGGCGCAATCGTGATCGACGTCGGCATGAATCGCGATGAAACCGGCAAATTGTGCGGCGATGTCGATTTTGATTCCGTGCGAGAGGTGGCGAGTGCCATCACCCCAGTCCCCGGCGGCGTGGGCCCCATGACCCGGGCGATGCTGCTGGTCAATACCCTTGAAGCGGCCGAGCGCAAGCGCTGACCGCAGGTCCGCCTCGCGTACCGTACTGTCTTCATTTCACCGCAACCGTAGCCAACAATGACTGACGCTCCAGGTAACAACCCCTTGCTTGATTTCTCTGGCCTGCCCCGATTCGCAGACTTCAGTCCGCACTGGGTCGAACCCGCGCTCGACACGCTGCTTGCCGAGGCGCGCAGTGCTCTGGAGTTGGTATGCAGCAACGACACGCCCATCAGCTGGGCATCGGTGGTCGTGCCGCTTGAAACCGCCACCGAGCGGCTGTCGCGGGCATGGGGAATCGTGGGCCATTTGAACGCAGTGGCCGATTCAGCCGACTTGCGCGAGGTCTACAACGCGCAACTGCCGCGGGTGACGCAGTTCTGGACCGAGCTCGGGCAGGACACCCGGCTCCAGGGCCGCTACACGGCATTGCAGGCGGGCCCTGACTTCGCCGCGCTGTCACCGGCGCGGCAGCGCATCATCGAGAACGCCCTGCGCGACTTCCGCCTCGGTGGGGCCGAGCTGGTGTCGCCGGCCCGGGAACGTTATGCGGTCATCCAGGACCGACAGGCCACGCTATCGCAAAAGTTTTCCGAAAACCTGCTCGACGCCACCAACGCGTTCGCGCTCTTCATCGACGATGAATCGCGACTTTCAGGGCTGCCGCAGGATGTGCGTGACGCAGCTCGCGCCGAGGCCGAAGCCGATGACCGAAGCGGCTGGAAATTCACGCTGCGCATGCCCTC
>JALREG010000089.1 GCA_023253905.1 Burkholderiaceae bacterium | reverse complement strand
GAAATACACCAATCGTGGTCTTCAGTTTCTCGATCTGATTCAGGAAGGCAACATCGGCCTGATGAAAGCCGTTGATAAATTCGAATATCGGCGCGGCTATAAATTCTCCACCTATGCAACCTGGTGGATCCGGCAGGCCATCACGCGTTCAATTGCCGATCAGGCGCGCACGATTCGTATCCCGGTTCACATGATCGAAACGATCAACAAAATGAACCGGATCAGCCGACAGATTCTTCAGGAAACGGGCCAGGAACCCGATCCGGCCACCCTCGCCACGCGGATGGAAATGCCGGAAGACAAGATCCGAAAAATCCTGAAAATCGCAAAAGAGCCGATTTCGATGGAAACGCCGATTGGTGACGATGATGATTCGCACCTCGGCGATTTCATCGAAGACACCACCACCCTTGCGCCTGCCGACGCAGCGCTCCACGGGTCAATGCGCGATGTGGTGAAGGAAGTGCTCGATTCGCTCACCCCGCGCGAAGCCAAGGTGCTTCGTATGCGGTTCGGCATCGAAATGAGCACCGATCACACCCTGGAAGAGGTCGGCAAGCAGTTTGATGTCACGCGCGAGCGCATTCGCCAGATCGAGGCCAAGGCGCTGCGCAAACTGCGCCATCCCACTCGTGCCGACAAGCTGAAAAGCTTTCTTGAAGGTCAGTAAGTCGATCGGAACCCGCTATTCGCCCAGGCGGGGCGCGGCATCCCGTTTCCGCCCGGGCGTTTGCGGCTGCGCTGTGCTCGGCGCGGCGTTTGATGGCGCGGCTTGCTGAGCGGTGATTAGCGGCGGGCATTTCGGTGCAGGCGTCGCTGCCGCTCTGGGCGCAGTACTGATCTGGGGATTCCAGATTCCCCTCGGCAAACAGGTTCTCGAGCAACTCGACGGCTTCTCACTGGGCTTGTTGCGCTATGTGATCGCCATGCTCGGCTTTGTCGCGCTTCTGGTCTGGAAAGAGGGATGGGCTGCCGTCTCGCCCGTTGGGCATTTCCGTGTTCTGTCGGTAGCGGGTGGGGTCGGTATCGCAGGCTCGGTGATGCTGGTGTTTGCCGGCTTGTCGCTCACCCGACCTGAGTCGGCGGCCATCATCGGAGCGCTACAGCCCGCCATCGCCGTATTGGCTCAGTGGCTCCTCGAACGCCGACGTCCTGAACGTTTCACCCTGGCGTGCATCGCAGTCGCTTTTTTTGGCGTACTGCTGGTGGTGACACGCGGCGGGGCCGCATTTGCAACCGATATGGCGATCACGGCCGATGAATTTTTCGGCAATGCACTGGTGTTTCTGGGCTCGATTGCCTGGGTGACGTATTCGGTGTCGACCCGCTCGATTTCTCATTGGTCGAGCGCACGAATCTCTGCTCTCACCTGCCTGTTCGGCGTGGCTGCTGCCACGCCCGTCTGGTGGGTCGCGCATGCTGCGGGCGCCACCTATTTTCCGGCGAGGCTGGACGGTGCGCTGATCGGCAAAATCGCTTTTCTCGCGATATTCGGAGCGCTGGTGGCGATTTTTCTCTGGAATATCAGCCTGCGCCGAATCGGGACACTCAATTCGGTGCTGCTCAGTAACCTCACACCCGTGGTGGCGTTTGCCCTTCTGGCGTTATTGGGGGCTCAATTCAGCACATCGGAATTGGTGGGCGCGGCACTCGTGGTCGTCGCCCTGGGGGCGAATAATCTGCATCAGCGCCGACTTCGATCCGTGCCTGTCAGCACCCGCTAAGATCGAGAATCGGCCGCCGGTCTACAATTCGTGTTGCGGGCCTCTAGCTCATGCTTGGTTAGAGCAGCGGACTCATAATCCGTTGGTGCCGGGTTCGACTCCCGGGGGGCCCACCAGAAACACGCGACAAGGCTCTTCCCCGTGAGCGGGGATGAGCCCTCGCGAAGCGGCGGCGACCGCCCCTCAGGCCGGGGTTGAGCTCGGCGCAATGAGAAACTGATCTTTGGTGGCGCCTTGCGCGATTTTTTGAGCGAGCCACACCGGAGGGCGACCGCGGCCCGTCCAGGTAGCGCCGCTGTCCGGATCGCGAAACTTTGGCGCTACGGTTGATTTGGGTTTGGCGGCGCCTCGGCGACGACCCTTGGTTGCGGTTTTCGCGCGTGGGCCCGCGGCAGCCAGATCCTGAACCGAAACACCCAGCTTTTTCATGTAGGCCTTGACGCGCTCCACAGCACGGACCTTCTTGTTGTCGCGGGCGGATTCGAGCGCTTTTGCCTGCGCCTCAAGACGCGCGATCTGCTTCTTGATTGCTTCGTAGCTACGAGCCATGGCTATTTAATCCAGACTAAAAATGACAGAACCGTGAATTTACCAGCTTTATGTTTTTCTACGCAATAAATCAATGAATAGAAAGAGTTTCAGATTAAGCCGCTACCGTTATATTGTTTGCGACAAATTATTGGTTATGACTTTAATTTGTTATTACAAAACCATGATTTATATGAATTTTATGATTAAACAATGTTTTGCTTTGTAGTTACCTTAACACTATCGGAGCAGTAATCCGCCCACCGAGTCCCCCCAGGCCTGAATCGGTCCGAGCGGGTTGCGGGTGATTAACACCTCTTCGATTTTTGGCTGTCCTCCGAACGCACGATAAATTGCCAGATCATCGAGAAACACAATCACGGCGTTGAATGTCCAGCCTGTCACCAGCACTTCCCTGCGAAAAGAAAGCGAATCAAGCCAGAAATTGCCTTGTCGCCGCCGGGCAATTCGCCGAACGCTGATTGATAACCCGGTGCAGCGTCGGCCAGCGGCGAGGCACGCCTGCAGCCCTGAATCGAGTATTCCGGTTTTCAATACATCAGCTGTGGCGAATTTCTGCAATAACTCGGGCCACGACAATATGGTCACTGCCGGATTCCGATAGGGATCAAACCCATCCGCCAGTAACTCGGCGCGGCGGGTCTGGTAGGGAATAATCTGTTCGATTGATTGCCGGGCGTGGTCGAATTCCTGCCACGCCATTCGTGTCTCGTCGCTTGAGCGTGGCAAAAGCGACCCACAGGCTGGCAGAGCGAGACAAATCAGTAGCGCCATCGATGCGCGGGCGCGCCGGTCGCGCGAGAGAGTAATCGCCATTTCGCGATCATCCGATGTTTCGCGTATTCGGTACGCGCACGATCAGCAATGAGCTTGCCATCACTCAACCGTGGTGGCGCGTCCGATCATCAGGCAGTCGTTTTGTCTGGCGTCGATCTGGGCGCACAATAGCGGGTTAGTTCAATTTAACCGAGCCCCGAGTCGGGTCCGTTCGGTCAAGCACAATCGCCCGGTTCATTTGTCCTGGGTGGTTGACCCGGTCGGTTGGTCAGGTCGATGACCTGAGGCGCGGCCAGCATAGGCGCGATCGATCAGCGAACGACCAGCGAACGATCAGCGCCAGTGCGTACCCGAACACCTCCAGGCGAAGGCCATCCTGCGTGAATACCACCCTTTCCGTCGCTCAAGAACCCTCCCCGCCGCTGCCCGGCGAGCCCGCGTCGGCTGCCCCATCCGCGGATCCGGTTCCAGCCATCACCTTCCAGTCCTTTGGGCTGGCAGAGCCCATCCTGCGAGCGGTCCATGAATTGGGCTACCGTGAGCCCACGCCGATTCAGGCGCAGGCCATTCCGGTGGTGATGAAGGGTCACGACGTGATGGGGGCTGCACAGACGGGTACCGGAAAGACAGCGGGATTTGCGCTTCCCATCCTTCAGCTTCTGCTGCAGCATGCCAACGCGAGCGCCTCGCCCGCGCGTCATCCGGTGCGTGCGCTGATTCTTGCCCCGACTCGCGAACTCGCTGACCAGATTTATGTGAATGTTCGCGAATACGCGCGTCACAGCCACCTGCGCAGTGCAGTCGTGTTTGGCGGCGTAGACATCGCGCCGCAGATCGCAGCGCTACGCCAGGGGTGCGAGGTGCTGATCGCCACGCCAGGCCGGCTGCTCGACCATCTGGGCCAGCGCACGGTGAGCCTTGCGCAGGCCGAAATCCTGGTGCTTGATGAGGCGGATCGGATGCTGGACATGGGGTTCCTGCCCGATATCCAGCGGATCATCAATACATTGCCGACCAAGCGGCAGAACCTCATGTTCTCGGCAACGTTTTCCGAGGAGATCCGTAAGCTCGCCGGCAGTTTTCTGAAACATCCGATTTCGATCGAAGTGGCGCGCCGCAATGCGGCTGCCGACACCGTTGAGCAGGTCGTCTATCGGGTGGTCGACACAGAGTCCAAGCGCGCGGCGGTGGCGCAACTCGTGCGCGATCGTGCCATCAGCCAGGTCATCGTATTCACCAACACCAAGATCGGCGCCAGCCGACTGGCGCGTCAGCTCGAGCGCGACGGACTCAACGCCAGCGCCATTCACGGCGACAAGTCGCAGCAGGAGCGACTCGCCACGTTGGAAAGCTTTAAAAAAGGCGAGGTGCGCGTGCTTGTGGCCACCGATGTGGCAGCGCGCGGGCTCGATATCGCCGAACTGCCCGCGGTCATCAACTATGACCTGCCCTACAGCCCCGAAGACTATGTGCACCGAATCGGTCGCACGGGTCGAGCAGGCGCAAGCGGGCTCGCCCTGTCGCTCATGACGGGTAATGACGAGCGGCTGCATCAAGACATTGAGAAGCTCCTCAAGCGCAAGCTCGAGGTACGCACGCTCACCGTTGAACGGCCGGTCTCTGATGACACCGAGGGCAGCGTACGTCAACGGGACTTTGATGAACGTCCCCCCCGTCGCGGCCGCGACGAGCGCGTGGCGCGGTCCCCGGATCGCCGGGCATCAACGGCGTCTGCGGTCAACGTTGATCCTTTCTTTCTCAAACCCTATGAGCCTGCTGCGCCCGCCGCTGGGGCGGAAGATCAGTCTCCGGCGGCGCCCGCTCGAAATGCGGGTCGCCCTGCGCGGCGGGTTGCTGTGCTCCTGGGCGGGGAACCCCTCAAGCGCTAATCAGAGGGCATACCGCCAGGTTATGCCGCCGGGAAAGAGGCCGACCGCAGGTAGGCGCTCGTTGCCCAGCGATCGGTGGCGCGGTCCCAGAATGTGGTGAGCGAATCGGTTTCAACCGGTTCGAGCCCAAGGTGCCTCAGGGCGTCGTTGAGCGCCCGAACAGGTTGCGAGAGGTCAATAGGCGCTGCTCCGGTCTGCTTGGAAAGCTTCTGACCGTTGGCAGCAAGGACCACCGGGATGTGAAGGTAGCGGGGCCTGGGCAATCCCAGAAGCTGCTGCAGGTGGATTTGGCGTGACGTTGACCCCTCCAGATCACACCCGCGCACGATATCGGTGACGGATTGAATGCCGTCGTCCACCACCACTGCCAGTTGATAGGCCCAGATGCCATCGGCCCGGTAGACGACGAAATCGCCGACGCTCGACTGAAGATCATCCCGATGCGTACGACCGCTACGGTCATGCCAGAGGATCGGGTTGACCGGAACGCGAACCCGCCAGGAGCGGGCGCTTCGTCCGTTGGGTAGCCCATGACGACAGGTGCCAGGATAGACGAGCTCGCGCCCCGGGGGTTCATCGCCCGCATGCGCCGACCGTTTGGCGGCGGCGCTCCGGTCGGCGGGTCCCGCGTTTCCCCAGTTCAGGCGCGAGTCGGCAAGCTCAGCTCGCGTGCACCCGCATGGATAGACCTCCCCGGCCGCCCGGAGTCGATCGAGCGCTGCCGCGTATCGGGCGCGCCCCGCGCTTTGAAAGCTGGGCTCGCCGTGGGGCTTCATGCCCAGGCGGCTGAGAACCGCGAGGATGGCTTCGGTGGCGCCCTTCTGAACGCGGGGGGTGTCAACATCTTCAATGCGCAGCAGCCAACGACCCTGGTGCGCGCGGGCATCGAGATAACTGGCCAGTGCTGCAACCAGCGAGCCGGCGTGCAATGGACCCGTGGGCGAGGGCGCGAACCGACCGACGTAGCCGGCCGCCGTGATCGGCTGGGGAGCGGTCGATGGACTGAGCGGGGTCATGCGTCAGGGGTCCGGTAAATCAGCGTTCGCATCATCGGCTTCTTTCCGATCAAGATCCGCTGGTCTTTACACTGATGCAATCTTTAACCCTCGCATTCCGGAACGAAGACGTTCCGGACTCATGAACGGTGCGCGCTTATGTTCACGATCCGACGTTCCAACGAGCGCGGCCAGGCCGACCTGGGCTGGCTGAAATCGCGGCACAGCTTCTCGTTTGCTTCGTACCACGACCCCGCGCATATGAATTTTGGTCCCCTGAGGGTGATCAATGAAGATTGGATCGCGCCTGGCACGGGCTTTGGCATGCATGGTCACCGTGACATGGAGATCATCACCTATGTATTGGAGGGCGCAATCACGCATCGTGACAACATGGGCAATTCGTCTGTGATCCGGGCCGGCAGCATCCAGAAAATGAGCGCTGGAACGGGTGTGATGCACTCTGAACACAATCGCGAGTCCGCCATCACCACCCACATGCTGCAGATCTGGATCACGCCGAATCGTTTGGCCGTCGAGCCTGGCTACCAGGAGCGTCTGATCGACGATACGTCGCGCCGCGGTCAACTCGCGCTCATCGCGTCGGGAAACAAGGACGATGGAGCCGTGCATATTTGTCAGGACGTACGTCTGTGGGCCGGGCGCTTCAATGCTGCGGAGGCGGAGCGGCGAACGCTAGACGCCAGCCGTCGGGTTTATGTTCATTTGGCCCGAGGCTCGCTTCATGTCAATGGCAGCCCGCTTGTGGCGGGCGATGCGGCGATGCTGGTTGACGAACCCGAACTGACGCTCGAATCGGGCAATGCGGCCGAAGTGCTGGTTTTCGATCTGCCCTGAC
>JALREG010000321.1 GCA_023253905.1 Burkholderiaceae bacterium | reverse complement strand
TGCCGAAGGCGATGCGCACATGGCCCTCGGGCGGGGCCACGAAGCCGGGCGTGAAATTCGCGGAATCGTAGCTAGAGTCGGATTCGTGCACGGACACGATGTCCTCGAAGCCGTCCTTGTCGATGTCGGTCAAGGATCCCGCTGAAGTGCGCAATCTCAATCGCAAGCAGCGCAACAAGATGTCGGTGGTGAAGGAGGGCCTGCAGGTGAGCGACGTCATTCTGCAGGAAGGGGTTCACACGGTGGAATCGGTCGAGGGCGGCATCGCCGAGCCCGTGGTCTACATGATCGACCGCTATGTGGTGGGCGGGTTTTATCGTGTGCACGCCTCGCGCGGGCGCGACGAGAATCTGAATGCCCCCGGCATGCACTTCGTGCCCCTGCCCTTTGCTTCGAGCTGCAATCTGCCTGAACCCCGCAGTGCGCCCGATTCTGCCCCCAACCGTTTTTACGCCTACGGCGTGGTGGCGCGGCTCGCCCTCCTTGCCGCCTCCGTTGAGCTCGAACAGACCGACCCTGATCCCGCGCGCTATGGCTGAACGCCATCGGCTGCGTGCCCCTCTCTGATCCCGGACCCTCCGATGCGCATCCTGGTCATCGCCGATCCGCTTGCCTCGTTCAAGCCCTATAAAGACTCGACCTTCGCGATGATGCTCGAGGCCGGGCGCCGCGGGCACGCGCTCTTCTTCTGCGAGCAGCACGCGCTCGGTTCGCGCGGCGGGCGGGTTCGCGCACGTGTGGCGCCCCTCGCGCTGGCTGATGCCTCGGGTGAGCGTGCGGTCTGGTGGTCGCTCGGGGCCGAGCATGACGAGGCGCTTGCCGACTTTGATGCGGTGCTGATGCGAAAGGACCCGCCCTTTGACATGGAATACGTCGCCTCCACCTGGCTTTTAGAGCAGGCAGGGCGCGAAGGTGCCCGGGTGTTTAACGATCCGCGCGCGGTGCGTAACCACAACGAAAAGCTCGCTATTCTCGAGTTCGCGCGCTTTACCGCTCCCACCATCGTCACCCGTAGCGCCGATGACCTGCGCGCCTTTGTGATGGAGCATCGTGAGGCGGTCTTCAAGCTCCTCGACGGCATGGGCGGCATGTCGGTGTTTCGTGCCCGAGCCGATGATCCCAACCTGTCGGTCATCATTGAAACCATGAACCGCTTTGGCGAGCGAACCGTCATGGCGCAGCGCTTCATCCCGGCGATCAGCGAAGGTGATAAGCGGGTGCTCCTGATCGGTGGCGAGGTGGTGCCGTATTGCCTCGCGCGCATTCCGCAGGCGGGCGAGTTTCGCGGCAACCTCGCCGCTGGCGGGCGAGGGGTGGCGAGGGCGCTCTCCGATCGCGACCGCGAGATCGCGCAAACGCTCGCGCCTGTCCTTTTCAGTCGCGGGCTGCTCCTGGTGGGTCTGGATGTGATCGGCGACAACCTGACCGAAATCAATGTCACCAGTCCCACCTGCTTTCGCGAAATCACCGCGCAGAGCGGGTTCGATGTGGCGGCGCTGTTCGTCGATGCGCTCGAGCGCGCGGTGAGCGGCGACGCCGGCGCCGCGGGGTCTGGGTCGGCTGCGCGCGGGTTCGCGTGACCCATCGGGCGAGGCCACAATGATCGGCATCCTGCTCGTCTCCCATGAGCCGCTGGGCACGGCGCTGCTCAACTGCACGCGCCATATTTTCGGACGTCTGCCGGTGCAGTTGGCCGCGCTCGATGTCATCCCCGACGAAGACCCGGAGGTCGCGCTGAACGCTGCGCGCGAGCTGCTCGCGCGGATCAATGACGGCAGTGGCGCGCTGGTGCTCACCGATGTGTTCGGGGCTACGCCCTCACGTATCGCCACGCGGTTGGCCGAACGCGAGCGCGTGGTGGTGGTGGCGGGTGTCAATCTGCCCCTCCTCATCAAGGCGCTGGGCAATCGCCGCGGGCCGCTGGATGAACTGGTCGACACCCTCATCGACGCAGGCCAGCGCGCGATCCGTCTGGTTGATCCTGCCGAGCTTGCGGGCGCCGAGCCCGGTTCCGCCAGGGAGGCTACCGATGGCGCGCGCTGAAGTCACCGTGGTCAACCGTCTCGGGCTTCACGCCCGCCCCTCGGCCAAGGTCACCGCCGCGGCAGGGCGCTTTCGCTCCGAGGTCTGGTTGTCGCGCAACACCCGTAAGGTCAACGCCAAGAGCATCATGGGGGTGATGATGCTTGCGGCTGCGCGCGGGAGTACGCTGGTGGTTGAAGCCGAGGGCCCGGATGCCGACCAGGCCGTGGCGGCACTGGTCGATCTGATTGGATCGGGGTTCGGCGAGGAGCTCTAGCGTGTTGCAGCTCTCGGGTAGCGGAATCGGTGGCGGGATTGCGATCGGGCGCGCGCGCGTGCTCGAGGTCGCGAGCCGCGATGTGCCGCGGCGCCGTATCGAGCCGGCTGACATCGAGGCTGAGCAGCTGCGGCTTTCGCAGGCGATCGGCCAGGTGAAGGCTGAGCTGGCGGGGCTGGTGGAGGGCCTTCCGCAGGGCGCGCCCACCGAGGCTGCGGCGCTCCTTGAGGTGCACGCCATGATTCTCGATGACCCGGCGCTAAGCGGTGCCGCGCGCGCGTCGATCGTCGAGCACCTGTGGAATGCCGAATGGGCGATTTCGGCGCAGGCCGGTCATCTGGCTGCCCAGTTCGAGGCCCTGGATGACGCCTATCTGCGCGAGCGCGGACGCGATGTACAGCAGGTGGCCGACCGGGTAATGCGCGCGCTCGCCGGACTGGGCGGGCCGCTTGCAGACGGCAGCGAGCCGGTGATTTTTGTGGCCGAGGACATTGCGCCCGCCGATATGCTCACCATGCGAAGCGCGCTGGGCTTTGCCATCGATCTGGGGGGCACCACCTCGCATTCCGCGATTCTCGCGCGCAGCATGAATGTCCCGGCCGTGCTGGGCCTGGGTTCTGCTCGCACGCAGATTCAGGATGATGATTGGGTGATCCTCGACGGCGACGCCGGGGTGGTTATCGTGGCGCCCGATGGCGCCGTGCTCGCCGACTATCAGGCCCGGCAGGCGGCCGGTGAGCGCGAGCATGCAAAGCTTCGGACGCTCACCGGGGTGGCTGCGGTCACCCGTGATGGTCAGGCGATCTCGCTTCAGATCAACATCGAGCGACCCGATGAGGCGCGCGATGCGGCCGAGTCGGGGGCCGGGGGTGTGGGGCTGTTCCGCTCGGAGTTTCTGTTCATGAACCGCACCGAGCTGCCCGGCGAAGACGAGCAGTTCGAGGCTTACCGGAAGGTGGTGCAGGCGCTCAAGGGCCGTCCGGTCACCATTCGCACGATCGATATCGGTGCCGACAAGACGCTTAACAGTGGATCAGCACTGGCCGCATCCACCGCCAACCCCGCGCTGGGTCGCCGAGCCATTCGCTACAGCCTCGCCCACCCCGAGGTGTTTCTTGCGCAGCTGCGCGCAATTCTGCGTGCCTCGGCCTGCGGCCCGGTGCGGCTCCTGGTGCCCATGATCGCGCACCATCATGAGGTGGATGGCCTCATGACACTGCTTGCGCGGGCCCGTGAAGACCTCCGTGCCGCCCGGTGCGCGTTTGACCCGGCGCTCCCGGTTGGCGCCATGATCGAGGTCCCGGCAGCGGCCCTCTGTGCGGGCTACTTCGCACGACGACTCGATTTTCTATCGATCGGCACCAATGATCTGATCCAGTACACGCTTGCTATCGATCGCGTCGATCACGAGGTGGCATCGCTCTACGATCCTTTTCATCCCGCGGTGTTGCGGCTGGTTGCGGGCACCATCCGGGCGGCCCGCGAGGCCCGCCGGCCGGTGTCGGTATGCGGCGAGATGGCAGGCGACTGGCGCGCCACGTCGCTGTTGCTTGGCATGGGGCTTACCGAGTTCTCGATGCATCCGGCAAGCCTTCTGCGAGTCAAGCGGGAAATCCTGCAGGCGGACACCCGCTGGCTGTCGCGTCGGGTGAGCCGCATCGTGACGGGCAACGATCCGGTGCGCGTGGCGGCAGCACTGGAGCGGCTTACGCAGGGGGGCTCGCCGCTCCGCGGTTAGCACCTCGTCGCCTGGCAGCCGCTCCGCAGCCGCCCCGGCGTGTCCGGTATTTGACGGATCGCCGCGGTCAGCTACACTCTACGTCAGCATTGATCGCGCCGATTTGATGACTAGCTTGCGGGCGCGTAACAAGTTCGGCTAAAGCGGTGCGGTCTCTGCCCACCCGATCCGCAGCCAGCAAGCCGGTCGGGTTTTTTTATTTTCGGGCCCTGTTTGCCAGTTGAGTTTTCATGACCGCCCTCACTGTTGAGCCCCAACGCATGCGCTTTGCCGAGCCGCTCGCGCTCGCGAGTGGCGCCGCGCTAGGCGACTATGAGCTCGTCTACGAAACCTATGGGGAACCCAACGCTGATCTGAGTAACGCAGTGCTCGTGTGCCATGCGCTCAATGCCTCGCATCATGTGGCGGGTGTATCGGCCAACGACCCTCAGGACATCGGCTGGTGGGACAACATGGTGGGGCCCGGCAAGCCGGTCGATACGCGCCGTTTCTTTGTGATCGGGGTCAATAATCTCGGCAGCTGCTTTGGCTCAACCGGTCCAATGTCGATCAATGCCGCAACCGGCAAGCCCTATGGTCCGGATTTTCCGGTGCTCACCGTCGAGGACTGGGTCCATAGCCAGGCGAGACTCGCCGATCGGTTGGGGATCCGGCAGTTTGCTGCGGTGATGGGGGGAAGCCTGGGCGGCATGCAGGCGCTTGCCTGGAGCACGCTCTATCCTGAACGGCTGCGGCACTGTGTGGCGATCGCGACCGCGCCGCGGCTCTCAGCGCAGAACATCGCCTTCAATGAAGTGGCGCGGCGCGCGATTCTCACCGATCCCGAGTTTCACGGCGGGCGTTTCTACGAGCACGGCGTGGTGCCGTCGCGCGGCCTGCAGGTGGCACGCATGATCGGCCACATCACGTATTTGTCCGACGACTCGATGGCTGAAAAATTCGGCCGGGCACTGCGTGACAACACCGAGCGCGCGCGCCCTGGCGACTATCGCTTTACGTTTGATGTCGAGTTCGAAATCGAGTCGTATCTGCGCTATCAGGGCGAAAAATTCGCCCGCTATTTCGATGCCAACACGTATCTGCTGATCACCCGCGCGCTCGATTATTTCGACCCGGCGCGCGCGGCCGACGGCGATCTGTCTCAGGTGCTGGGTCACGCCCGCGCTTCATTTCTTATCGCTTCGTTTACCACCGATTGGCGCTTTGCCCCCGAGCGCAGCCGCGAGATCGTGCAGGCGCTTCTGAAGGCGGGCCGGCGCGTGAGCTACGCCGAGATTGACGCCCCGCATGGGCACGATGCCTTTTTGCTCGAGGACCCGCAGTATCACGCGATCGTGCGCGCCTATTTCGAGCGGGTGGCAGCTGAAATCGCCGGAGGCTCCGATGAGCGCTGAGGCGAGCATGGCAACGGGCGCCACCGCGCGGCTACGCCCCGACCTGGCGCTGATCGCGCAATGGATTCCGCACGGCGCGAGGGTGCTTGATCTGGGTTGCGGGGATGGGGCGCTGCTCGATTATCTCAGTCGCGAGCGGGGCTGCACCGGTTACGGCGTGGAGATTGACGACGCCCGGGTGCTCGCCTGTGTGCGCCGTGGTGTCGATGTGATCCAGCGCGACATCGAGGCCGGTCTCGGCATGTTCGGTGCGGGGGCCTTCGATGTCGTGGTGCTGTCCATGGCGTTACAGGCCACCCACCAGACCGAAAAAGTGCTGGCCGAAATGAGCCAGGTGGCGGCCCAGGGCATTGTGTCAATTCCCAACTTCGGTCACTGGTATCACGCCTGGTCGATCCTGATGGGGCGGATGCCGGTCTCGCGCGAAATGCCCTACCAGTGGTACGACACGCCGAACCTGCACCTCGCCACGATCCGCGATTTCGAGGAGTTTCTCGCGCGGCTAGAACTGTCGATTCTGCGGCGCGCCTTTCTGGCCAACGGGCGAATGATCGAGCGCCTGCCTGGCCTGCGCGCCACGCAGGCGATTTACAGTTTCAGGCGCGGATGAGAAGGGCGGCAGGCAGAGCAGGGCCAGCCGAAGAAGCCGCCGGCTGAGAAGCGACCGGCCAAAAAGCGACCGGCCAAAAAGCGACCGACCAAGAAGCCGCCGGCGAAGAAGCAACAGCCAGAGATACGACCGGCGAGGATGCCGCGCGCTGAGCACGGTCGTTGTCGGCGCGTCCCCGGCTCACCGAAGGCCGGTCAGCCGTAACGCAATCCCGGCCGCGCCGAACACGGCAAGGGTTGTGATGACCGGCCACTTCCGTCGAGCAAGCAGCCACCAGGCAAGCGCCACGGCCACGAGTGCCAGCAGATCGATCCCACCGTCAGGGCGAACGCCCACTGCGCGAGCCAGTACGACCGCGAGACTTGCGATCACGCCGACGACCGCAGCGGTGATCGCTGCGAGCGTCGCATCGAGCCGCGGCAGGTTGCGGGTGGCCTCCACCAGTGGCCCGCCCGCGAGAATGAAGATGAACGATGGCAGGAAGGTGAAATAGGTGGCGACCAGCGCCGCCGCAGCACCGGCTTGCACGAGGCTGTCAGCCCCGAAAATCTGCTGGGTCCAGCCGC
>JALREG010000216.1 GCA_023253905.1 Burkholderiaceae bacterium | reverse complement strand
ATTGTCCGTCGCATGCTCGAACTTGCAGCGGGGCCGGGTGGAACGGCCCCTCAGGCGCAGGTCGCGGGCTACCGGGTGGCAGGCAAGACCGGTACTGCGCACAAGATCGAAAACGGCCGATACGTGAACAAATACGTATCGTCCTTCGTCGGCCTCGCGCCGGTATCGGAGCCGCGTTTTGTTGTGGCGGTGATGATCGACGAGCCGTCGGCTGGCAAACACTATGGCGGACAGGTGGCCGGGCCGCTGTTTTCGCGTGTAATGGGCGAGACGCTGCGGACCCTGCGCGTGCCGCCCGACGTGCCTGGCGCGGGCTTTGCCGATGCGTCGGCCGTAACCCGGGGGCGCATGTGAACCGCTCCGCTCCCCTCGCGCGCCCGCGTCCGGCGTTATCGCGTGAGGCGGTAGACATTGCGGGCTGGCTGCGCTCACGGGTCGCACCGCAGGCGCGGCTATGCGCCGATAGCCGTCGGGTGAGGCCGGGCGATGCCTTTTTTGCCTGGCGAGGCCATGCTTCGGACGGTCGCGCTTACCTGAGCGATGCACGCGCGCGGGGTGCGGCCGCGCTGGTGGTTGATGATGAATCGCCCGCTCCGGCCGCTGCGCCCGATCTGCGCAGCGTCACCGGCCTGCGCGATCTCGCGGGTGAGATTGCGGCCTCGTGGCATGGTGAGCCGGCCGCGCAGATCGACCTGATCGCCGTCACCGGCACCAACGGCAAGACCAGCTGTTCGCAGTGGATCGCGCAGGGCCTCGCCCGAGGCGGACGGCGGGCGGCGGTGATCGGCACCCTTGGCAGCGGCCTGTTGGACGCGCACGGCGCGGCCGGACTCGATTCGTTCGGACTCACAACGCCGGATGCGCTCACCCTGCATGCCTTGCTCGCCGCGTTCGTGGCGCAAGGGGCCGATAGCGTGGTGATGGAAGCTTCATCGATCGGACTCGACCAGTCCCGTTTGTCGGGAACCCAGCCCGCGGTTGCGGTCTTCACCAACCTGAGTCGCGACCATCTCGATTATCACGGCAGTCTGGAGGCCTACGCGCAGGCGAAGCTGCGGCTCTTCCGCATGCCTGGGCTGGCGGCCGCCGTGCTGAACGCGGGCGATGCGCTTTCGGTTGAGGCGCGCGCGGTCCTGCCTGTCGGCTGTCGGGTGATCGCCTATGGCGAGGCGCCGCTACGCCTGCAGGCCGGGGGCGTTGAGCAGCTTCTTGCCGAACAGATCACCGAACATGCCGACGGGCTCACGCTGACAGTCGGGGGCGACTTCGGTCGCGCTCGGGTGGATTTGCCGCTGCTCGGCCGTTTCAACGCGCTGAACGCGCTGGCCGTGGCCGGGGCCTTGCTCGCCTCCGGCATATCGTTTGACGAAGCCATCGGTCAGCTGGCCGAGCTGAAACCGGTTCCGGGTCGGCTCGAGCGCGTGCACGCAAACGACAGCACCGCGTCGGCATCGGATAACCCGCAAGAGCCGTGTGTGGTGGTTGATTACGCGCATACCCCGGATGCGCTCACCCAGAGCCTTGCCGCGCTGCGGCCTCTGGCCCGTGCCCGCGGGGGCAGCCTCTGGTGCGTGTTGGGCGCGGGCGGCGATCGCGATGCGGGTAAGCGCCCGCTGATGGGTGCAGCGGCCGAGGCGGGTGCCGACCATGTGGTGCTGACGAGCGACAACCCGCGTAGCGAAGATCCCGCGCAGATCATGGCGGCGATCGAGTCGGGCATGGCGCACGCAGCCAGGTGGAAGGAACTTGATCGGGCGCGTGCCATCAGTAACACCTTGTTGCTCGCGGCGCCACGCGATGTGGTGCTGATTGCGGGCAAGGGGCACGAGCGCTGGCAGGAGTTCGCCGGACGGAGAATCGAATTCAGCGATGTTATTGAGGCGCGGCGGGCGCTTTTGCAAAGACTGTCGCCTGCTTCTGATCATCCGGCGATCCCCGGGCCGTTGACCGCACCCGGTGGGAACCAGGGGTCGCAGAATGCTTGAGCTGCGCCGAATTTTCGAATGGCTCTCGCAGGCAAGCTTTCATGGCGCGGGGGGCGAGCGCGTGAGCGGTATCTGCACCGACTCGCGTGCCGTCGATCGCGACAGCCTGTTCGTTGCCCTGCGCGGCGACACCTTCGATGCGCATGATTTTGTCTCGCAGGCACGCGCAGCCGGCGCCGCCGCGGTGATGGTCGAACGCTGGGTGCCCGGCCTCACCGCACCCGCGATCCGTGTGCCCGATACGCGCCGCGCGCTGGGTGAGCTCGCGCGCGGTTGGCGCAGCCAGTTTCGTCTGCCGTTGGTGGCGGTCACCGGCAGCAATGGCAAGACTACGGTGAAAGAAATGATCGCAGCGATCTTCGCTGCCAGCGCCTCGGATGACACCCGACTCGCGACCCGCGGCAATCTCAACAACGAGGTGGGCGTTCCGCTCACGCTGTTGCGGCTTACCGCTTCGCATCGGTTGGCGGTGGTCGAACTGGGCATGAACCATCCGGGCGAAATCGCCTGGCTTGCCTGGGTGGCGCGGCCCACGGTGGCGCTGGTCAATAACGCGCAGCGTGAGCATCAGGAATTTCTCGCGGGCGTTGAGGCCACGGCGCGTGAAAATGGCTCGGTGTTGCAGGCGCTCGATGCCTCGGGGTGCGCCGTGTTTCCCGGCGATGATCCCGCGCATACGCCAATCTGGCGGACGCTCGCGGCGCAGCACCGTAGCCTCGAGTTCGGGTTATCGGCGGATGGCCTGGGGCTGGCCGGCCGACCGCTCGCGGTCAGTGCGAGTCCCGACGCCAGGCCCGAGGCGTTCGAACTCCGGCTGGATGACGTGTCACGGCGGGTTACGTTGTCGATCGACGGTGCACACAACGTGAGAAATGCGCTGGCGGCAGCCGCCTCGGCCCTCGCCGCGGGCGTGTCGCCCGATGCGATCGTGACCGGGCTTGAACGGTTCCGGCCCGCGCCGGGACGACTGGTTCGGCATGCGCTCGCAGGCGGGGCCACGCTGATCGATGACAGCTACAACGCCAACCCCGATTCGGTGCTGGCTGCGATCGCGCTCCTGTCTGAGCGGCCTGGGCCGCGTGTGCTGGTGCTGGGCGATATGGGCGAGGTGGGCGATAACGGACCGGTGTGGCATCGCGAAGTTGGTGAATACGCCGCCCGTCAAGGAATCGAGCATGTCCTCCTCGCGGGCGTGGCCACGCAAGCTACCGCAGAGGGGTGCGGGGCGTGCGCTGAGTATTTCGGGGCAGATATCGATGCGCTCACTGCGCGCGCCGAGCGCCTCGCAGCGCCGGGCGCGACTCTCCTCGTGAAGGGTTCGCGCTTCATGCGGATGGAGCGCGTGGTGCGGGCGCTCACCGCCATCCAGACAGAGGAGGCGCACTGATGCTGCTGGAACTGGCGCAGTGGCTCGCGCGCGACATCCGGGCGTTCTCGGTTTTCAACTACATCACGCTGCGCGCGGTCCTGGCGGCGCTCACCGCGCTTCTCATCGGACTTATCTTCGGACCGCTCGTGATCCGCAAGCTCGCCGACATGAAAATCGGCCAGGCGGTGCGCACTGACGGTCCCAAGACCCATCTGGGCAAGAGCGGCACGCCCACCATGGGCGGCGCGCTGATCCTGATCGCGGTGGCCGCAGCGACCCTGCTGTGGGCGGATCTGGAGAACCGGTTTGTCTGGGTGGTGATGCTGGTCACGCTGGGATTTGGCTGCATCGGCTGGGTCGACGACTATCGGAAGGTGGTGCGTCGCGACCCGCGTGGCATGTCTGCGCGCGAAAAATTCTTCTGGCAATCGCTGATCGGCATCGCGGCAGCGATCTACCTCGCTTTTGCGGTGTCGGCCTCAAGCAGTACGCCCGCGTTCTCGCTCTTTGTGCGCTGGCTGGAGAGCGGCCTCACCATGGAACTGCCGGCACGCGCCGAGCTGATCGTGCCGTTCTTCAAGAACGTGGCCTATCCGCTGGGCGTGTTCGGATTCATCATCCTCAGCTTCTGTGTGATCGTGGGCACCAGTAACGCGGTCAATCTCACTGACGGTGCCGACGGCCTGGCCATCATGCCCTCGGTGCTGGTGGGCTCAGCGCTGGGTGTGTTCGCCTACGTGGCGGGTAATTCCGTGTTTGCGCGCTACCTGCTGATGCCCTACATCCCCGGCGCGGGCGAGATGGCGGTGGTGTGTGGTGCGATCGCAGGCGCGGGGCTCGCTTTCCTCTGGTACAACGCCTACCCCGCACAGGTCTTCATGGGCGATGTGGGTGCGCTTGCGCTGGGCGGTGCGCTGGGCACCATCGCCATCATCGTCCGGCAGGAAATTGTCCTCTTCATCATGGGCGGCGTGTTCGTGGTGGAAACGCTGTCGGTGATGCTTCAGGTGGGCTACTTCAAGTACACCAAGCGGCGCTACGGTGAAGGCCGACGGATCTTCCGCATGGCGCCGCTCCATCATCATTTCGAGGTGGGCGGGGTGAAGGAAACCCAGGTCGTCGTGCGTTTCTGGATCGTCACGATGATTCTCGTGCTCGCGGGTCTGTCGACCCTGAAGCTGCGCTAGCGAGGAGCCGATGAGCCCACCCGCCGCCGACCACGAACCCGCGCAGATGCAGCTCTTCGACCTGTCCGGGCGGACGGTGCTCGTGCTGGGCCTGGGCGAGTCGGGCGATGCAATGGCGCGCTGGGCGGCATCGCGCGGGGCGCGTCTGCGGCTTGCCGATACGCGCGGCGCCAGCGGCAGCACGCTCGAGCGGCTTGAGAGCCTGCGCGTGGCGCTGGGTGACATCGCATTTCATGGCGGCGACTTTGACGCGGCCTGGCTGGATGGCGTTGACCTGGTCGCCTGGAGCCCGGGTCTGTCGATCGAGACGGGCACCGCAGCGGCGTTTTATACGCTCGCCCGCGAGCGCGGCATCACGGTGCTGGGTGAGCTCGACCTGTTCGTGCAGGCGCTTGCCATGCTTGCCGAGACCGGCTATCGGCCCCAGGTGGTGGCAATTACCGGCACCAACGGAAAAACCACCACGACGGCGCTCGCTCAGCATCTCTTTGCTGCCACGGGTCGCGCCGTGCGTGCGGCCGGCAACATCGGCCCGTCTTTACTTGCCGCGCTAGCCGATTCGCTTGCGCAGGAATCGCTGCCCGAGATCTGGGTGCTTGAGCTGTCGAGTTTTCAGCTCGCGCTTGCGCAGGGCTTTGAGCCCAGCGCCGCAACCGTGCTGAACTTAAGCGAAGACCACCTCGATTGGCATGCCGATCTGGCGCGTTATGGCGAGGCCAAGCGCCGCATTCACGGCGCCCATGCCTGGGTGGTTTTCAATCGCGATGACCCGGCCACCGTACCGCGCCCCGCGCCTGCGCTGGCGCGGGTGCCCGGTGTACGGTCGGGGCGGCGGCAGGCGGCTGATGCGCCGCCTGCTCGGCGTACGTCAAGCTTCGGGCTCGATGCACCGCGTGTCCCTGGTGACTTCGGCATCGTCCATGACGGCGGGCTTGCGTGGCTGGCCGCGGCCGAGGGTGATGATCCGCTACCGGGCCGTGCCCGTGATACCGATTCGGCTGTGACGGTGCGAAAGCTGATGCCGGCTGAGGCGCTTGCGCTGAAGGGTCGACACAACCAGGCCAACGCCATGGCAGCGCTCGCGCTGGGATCCGCGATTGGCCTGCCGCTTGCGCCCATGCTGCGTGCCATTCGGGATTTTGATGCGAACGAGCACCGCTGCGAGGCGGTGGCCACCATCGATGGCGTGAGCTTTGTGAACGACAGCAAGGGCACCAATGTGGGGGCCACGGTGGCTGCGCTCGATGCAATGCCACCGGGCTGCGTCCTGATCGCGGGCGGTGTCGGCAAGGGGCAGGATTTCGCTCCGCTTGCGCGCGCGCTCGCACGTCGCGGCGGATGCGCTGTACTGATCGGCCGCGATGCGCAGGCAATCGGCGACGCGCTTGCCGAGCAGTCGGTTGCATTCGAGCGCTGCGCCGATTTCACGACAGCGGTTCAACGCGCGGCCGCGCTCGCTCGGCCGAACAAGACCGTGCTGCTTTCGCCCGCCTGCGCGAGCTTTGACATGTTCAAGAGCTATGCCGATCGCGGCCAGGCGTTTCGACGAGAGGTACGGGACCTTGCACTCGACGCCGGACAGCCGCTGGAGCTCGCATGCTGAGCCAGACACTCGGACGGGTGAAGGCGGGCCTCGGTTCGGTGACCGGCCGCACGCAGACCGCCGTGCCCCTCGGCAGCGTCGACACCGGCATCATCTGGGTTGCCGGCATCCTGATGGTGATTGGCGCAGTGATGGTGTATTCGGCCTCGATTGCGCTGCCCGATGCGCCACGCTTTGCGAACTACAAGCCCTGGCATTTCCTTGCGCGGCATCTGTTTGCGATCGCGGTCGGGGTGGGGCTCTCCATCCTTGCCTTTACCGTGCCCATCCGCGAGTGGCAGCGATGGTCGAAGTGGCTGTTCCTGTTTGGCCTCGTGCTGCTGGTGATCGTATTGATCCCGGGCGTGGGCAAGGTGGTGTATGGCGCGCGCCGCTGGCTCTCGCTCTATGTGCTCAACCTCCAGCCGTCGGAGCTGATGAAGATCTTCGTGATCCTCTACGCGGCCGACTACACCGTCCGCAAGCAGGACGTGATCCTCAGCTTTTCAAAGGGGGCGCTACCGATCGGGGCGGCGGTGGCGGCGGTGGGGCTTCTTCTGCTTCTCGAGCCCGACATGGGCGCCTTCATGGTGATCGCGGTGGTGGCAGGGGGGGTGCTGTTCCTGGGCGGGGTGAGCGGACGGCTGTTCACCGGGCTGGTGGCGGTCGGCGTGGTGACATTCGGGACGCTCATCATGCTTTCGCCCTGGCGTCGGGAGCGCATCTTTGCCTATCTCGACCCGTTCAGCGAACAGAACGCGCTCGGCAAGGGCTATCAACTTTCGCATTCGCTGATCGCCTTTGGTCGGGGCGAGCTCTTCGGCGTCGGTCTGGGGGGCTCGGTTGAAAAGCTTCACTACCTGCCCGAGGCGCATACCGACTTTCTGCTCGCCGTGATCGGAGAGGAGCTTGGGCTGGTTGCGGTGCTCGCGATCGTAGTCATGTTCTTCTGGCTGACGCGGCGAGCCTTCGAAATCGGTCGGCTTGCCATTCGTCTGGACCGCACATTTGCTGGCCTGGTGGCGCAGGGCATCGGACTCTGGCTGGGTCTGCAGGCCTTCATCAACATGGGCGTGAATGTGGGGCTCCTGCCCACCAAGGGGTTGACGCTGCCCCTGATGAGCTATGGCGGAAGCGGCATCCTCGCCAACTGCGTGGCGGTGGCGATCCTGTTGCGGGTCGACTTCGAGAACCGCATGTTGATGCGAGGCGCCAAATGAACGCGCGCACGCTCCTCGTGATGGCAGGCGGCACCGGTGGGCATGTCATGCCGGGGTTGGCGGTGGCGCAGGTGATGCGCGAACGCGCCTGGAACGTGGTTTGGCTGGGTCATCCGCAGGGCATGGAGGCAACGCTGGTCCCGAGGCACGGGATCACGCTCGAGCCGGTGAAAATCGGGGGCCTGCGCGGCAAGGGCTTGCTCAATGCGCTCGCCATGCCCGTGCGGCTGGCCCGAGCCTGCTGGCAGAGTCTGTCGGCGTTGCGGCGGATCAGACCCGCAGTGGTGCTGGGCATGGGCGGCTATGTGGCGTTCCCGGGTGGGCTGATGGCCGCGCTGGTGGGCTATCCCCTGGTCGTGCACGAGCAGAACTCGGTGGCCGGGCTCACCAATCGGTTGCTCGCGCGGTGGGCCAACCGGGTGCTGGAAGCCTTCCCCGGCACGCTGGCCGGTGCGGTGTGCACGGGCAACCCGGT
>JALREG010000122.1 GCA_023253905.1 Burkholderiaceae bacterium | reverse complement strand
CCGCCTTGCGGTGAGCGCCGCGAGTTCGAGCACGGGCGCGTAGAGGCCCTGTTCGCGGATCGCGAACTGCGTGGCATGCACGCCGACCGCCAGCCCTCCGGCGCCGGCCTCGACGTAGTAGCGGGTGAGGGCGCGCTGCCGCGTGCGGTCGAGCGTGCGCTCAGCGGTCAGCGCGAGCGGGTGGGCGGGAATCACTGTGCCCTCGGCAAGCAATTTGGCAATGGCGGCAGGAAGCTGGGATCGGTGCACGGCGGTGGGCGGCTTTCAGACGAGACGGCGGGGATCTTGATCGATGGCCGGACAGGCGTCAATGTTCTATGATGAGATGAGATGGCCAGCACGAGCCGATACGTGTCAACACAACAGGGAGACTCACCATGATTCAACGCCTTGCCGCAACCCGCGCGGCGGTGGTGGTTGCCGCGGCGCTTGCCGCAGGTTCCGCTTTTTCACAGACCAAGATTGATTTCGTATTGAATTGGGTACCCGGTGGCGATCATGCCCCCTACTACTACGCGAAGAAGCTTGGCTGGTATGCAAAAGAGGGCCTGGATGTGAACCTTGAGCCGGGACGCGGATCCGCGCTGTCCACGCAAAAGGTGGGCGCGGGCGCGAATCCGGTCGGGTTGGCTGATATGGCAGGCGTGCTGGTGGCTGCAGGCAAAGGCGCCCAGACGGTTGCGGTGTTCAACGTCTATGCCAATTCGCCACAGGGCCTCTACTGGTTGAAGAGTTCGGGCATCAAATCGGTGAAAGACCTCGCCGGCAAGCGCATCGGCAACCCTGCTGCAGACGGCGCGCGCATCATGTGGCCCGCCCTTGCCAAAGCGAACGGCATGGACCCGAAATCGGTCACCTGGGTGAATATTGACGCTAACGCCAAGCTATCTGCGCTCAAGGCCAAGTCGATTGATGCCACCACGTCGTTCTACAACCTCCACCACGTCTTTCAGGCCGAACTCGGGGCTGATATGGGTTTTCTTGCCTGGCGTGATGCGGGTCTCAACCCCTACGGCAATTCCATCATCGTCAATCCGCAGTTCCTGCAAAAGAACCGTGCGGCCATCGACAAGTTCGTCAAGGTAACCCAGCGTGCCTTTGCCGCGTGCGTGGCGGAGCCCAAGCCCTGCGTGCAGGCCCTGATCGATGCCAACGGCGCGCTCAAGTTCGATAACGAACTGGTGAACTGGTCGCTGGTCGAAGTGCTGATGAGCGACAAATTCTCGCGTGAGATGGCGCTAGGGGTGCATGAAGATAAGCGTATGCAGGATGACTACGCGCTGGTGCGCGATTACATCGGCATCGAAAAGCCGTTTGACGTGAAAAGCGCCTACACCAACGAGTTTCTCGATCGTTCGGTCCGTATGACCAAATAGCACCGCGGGCGGGCTGACGTGAGGCGCGCACGCGCGCGCGCCCCGTCATCCCAGTTCCGGTCCCGCCACCGCAAAGGGTGTGATCGGTGTTCCTGGCAGGGCCTGATGGTCAGGGGGCCTCAGTGCCATTCGCGTGAATGGGCGCTGCGGGACGAAACCCTTTGAGGCGAGCCAGTGACCAAACTCGCGCTGCGAGTCGGGAACATCAATGAACACTGCGCCGTCGATCCGTGACAGCGCCTCCTCCGCCAGCTCAATCGCGGTGGGGAAATCGCGAGCCACCAGCGGCCCCAGTTGCGTGGCAACGCGTCCGGGTCTTGCCAGGATGAAGCCGTGAGCCAGGTCGCCACTGCGGGCGATCAGGGCGAGCGAAGGTGCGCGCCGCATCAGATCATCCAGCAGCGTGCTCCGGTCGGCACCAAAGGCTATTCGGTCGAGTTCATGCAGAGCTGGGGCTTGATCGGCCGCGCTGCCCAGGCGCGGGCGGTCGTTTGAGCTGGGCCTGTCCGCAGGCATGCGTCGGTGCGTGCGGTGCTCCCAGCGCGTGAATCCCCATTGGTCTGCAAATCCCAGTTTCAAGTACACCGGGCGACCGGCGGGTGTGGCATCCAACACGGCCAGCAGGTGCCGCTGTCCGGGTTCGTGCAGCCACGCGAGGCTCTCTTCGAGGAGGCGCGTCGCGTGGCCCTTGCCGCGATGTTGCGGGAGCACCAGTACCATGCTGATCCAGGCGAGTGAGGCTGCCGGCGGATGCGCGGGTTGAGACGACTGTGCGGCGATCGCAGGCCAGGGAAGCACCAGTGTCGAGGCGACCAACGTGTTGAGCTCGCGGAGCGCCCGCGTTCGCCCATTTGCGAGCATCCAGGTCCAGTCATCGCGGGTCTGGTTCCAGTGCGCAGCCGCCGAGAGTGCGAGCAGACCGTCAAGATCCGCCAGTGTGGGCTCGATCAGCGTGGCAGCCTGGTTTGGCATCGCGGCCTTGGCGTCGGTAGCGGCGGGTCAGTAGCGACCGTCGCGCGCCTCGAAATGCGTGGGCTTGCCCAGGCTTTCGCCGCCTCGCGTCACCCAGTCGGTCACCCAGTCGATCAGCGTGGAAAGCGGAACGCTGGGCAGCCCGAACAACTGCTGTGAGGCCGAGGTGTCGACCAGCCAGGCGGTGGGCGCTTCGGCGCCGGTCAGAATCGGTTCGCGGCCCAGGCGCTTTCCGAATTCGCTTGCCAGCCAGCGAATGGAGGTGTGCGCCGGCCCCGTGATATTGATGGGGGAGGCGGGGCTTGTGCAGTGCCCCAGCAGACGGAGCGCCTGTTCGTTGGCATCGCCTTGCCAGATCACGTCGGCCCAACCCATGGTGAGATCAATCGGGCGACGGTTGAGCACGGCATCGGCGACATCGCGTAGGACGCCGTAGCGCATATCGATCGCGTAGGACAGGCGCACCAGCCGTCCGGGTGTGCCCCAGCGTTGTGAAGCATGCTCAAACATTCGTTCGCGGCCTACGCACGAGGCCGCGTAGTCGCCGGGTGGCGGGATGGCGGGCTCGGCTTCGGTGGCGCCAGGCCCGTCGGTGGGGAAGAATGGATAGACGCAGGCGGTGGAAAAGGCAACGATACGGCATTCTCTGTAATGCTCGGCGACCATCCATGGCACCGCGACATTCATTGCCCAGGTGAAGGCAGGATTACCGCTTGCGCCGAATTTGTGTCCGGCCATGAAGATCACGTTGGTCACGCCATCCCGGTGGTTGGGGAGTCTGGCAATGGCCTCGCGATTCAGCAGGTCGCAGCTGATGGGCTCGACGCCGGCCTCGCGTAATTGGGTGGCAATCGCCGGGTCGCTGAAGCGGGCCACACCCAGCACACGCTTATGGGGCGCTGCGCGCTTGGCCATACGGGCAAGCGTGGGACCCATCTTGCCGCCCACGCCCAGCACGATCAGATCGCCATCGATCGTACGCAGCTCGCTGATCAGCGCCTGCGAGGGCGCGGTCATCGTGTCTTCGAGCGCGGCAACGTCGGCAAAGCCAGACGGAAAATGAGCTGTACTCATCGGCGAATGCCCTCGAACAGATCACGACCCGCAGCGAGGGCGCGGATCTTGCCATCGGCGATCGACCGCTTGAGCATCCAGAAGCCGCAGTCGGGGTGAATGTAGCGGATGCGATCGGCTCCCAGCACGGCTGCTGCGCGCTCGATCGCGCGGGCGACCTCCTCGGCTGACTCGATGGTGGTGGACTTCACGTCGATCACGCCGAGACCAAACCCGATACCGGGTCGGAGCTCTCTAAACGCAGACAGTTCCTCGGCGGGGCGATGGGCGCACTCCATCACCACATGATCGACATGGAGCGCGTTCAGATAGCCAATCAGGCGATCCCAGCTACCCTTCTGAATGGTCTGGCCGCCGTAGTTGCCAAAACAGAGGTGCACGGCCGTCGGGCAGCGCGCCGCATCCAGCACCCGGTTCATTGATGCGGCTGCCCATTCCCACTCCTCCGCATGGCCTGGAAGATTGGCTTCATCAACCTGGATCACGTCGGCCTCGCAGTGCGCGACCTGCTCAGCCAGTACGCCGCCGATGGCGTCGCACAGGGCGGGCAGATCGGGATAGTGACGGTCAATCAGGGTTTTGGCCAACATGTGCGGGCCGGTCAGCGTGAACTTGAACGGGTGGGTGGCGAGCCTGCGTGCGCTTTCGCAGGCGAGCGGCAGGTCAAGGGTGCCACTTGAAACCGGGCCGGTGACGGTTCCAGGGGGGCGGGTACGAAACCGCGTTCCCGAGGTGTTACGGTAGGCAATCAGATCATCGAAGGTGAAACGCTGCGTGATGCCTTCCATGGGCCGAACGAAATATTCAATCATGCCGTTGGTTTCGGGATGATTGATATCAAAGCGGTACAGCTCACCGTCGCAGACCAGATCAACGCCCGCCCGCTCCTGGGTGTGGATCACGACCCGGGTGGCATCGGTGAGGGCCTGGGCCGACGGGCTCGCGACCAGCCATTCGGGCACAGGGTAGGAACCGACGACGGTCGTACGAATACGGGGCATGAAACTCTCCTGAGGGGTTCTGGCAGTCACAGGCAATCAGGCTGTCTGGACAAGGGGGCGGCGAGGAACGCAGCGGCCGATGGTACCCAGCGCGCTACAGAGTCCACAAGCGGCGATTTCGCTTCGCACTGACGCTCGCTTTCACGCAAGGGACGGGCGGGTTAACATCGCGCGGCACCCGCCGGCGAGGGCCGGCACGCTGCGCAGAGCGCTGCCAGACGGCAGCGCAACCTACATTTCTCAGGAGAAGCGCTCGATGAGCAACCCCCAGCGCATTGGCATCATCATGTACGGCGTCACTGGCCGGATGGGACTCAACCAGCATCTGATCCGATCGATCAAGGCGATTCGTGATCAGGGAGGGGTACAGCTGTCTGATGGCTCTCGATTGATGCCCGATCCGATCCTGATCGGCCGAGGCGCTGATCGAATGGCTGCGCTGGCCGCGCAGCATGGCGGATTGCGCTGGGGTACCGACCTTGATGCGGCGCTCGCCAACCCGGCCGACACCGTATTCTTTGACGCCGCAACGACCCAGATGCGGCCTGAGCTGATTCACAAGGCGATTGCGGCTGGCAAACACATCTACTGCGAGAAGCCGTCCGCCACCAGCATGGAAGCTGCGCTGGGGATCGCGCGAGCCGCAGAGGTGGCGGGCGTGCGGCACGGCGTGGTGCAGGACAAACTCTGGCTGCCGGGTCTGCTCAAGCTCAAGATGCTGATCGACTCCGGTTTTTTCGGTCGCATTCTGTCGGTACGGGGCGAGTTTGGTTATTGGGTGTTCGAGGGTGATCTGCAGCCTGCCCAACGCCCGAGCTGGAACTATCGTACCGAGGATGGCGGCGGCATTATCCTCGACATGCTTTGCCACTGGCGCTACGTGATCGACAACCTGTTCGGCGAGGTGCGATCGGTATCCTGCCTGGGTGCCACACATATTCCCACGCGCTGGGATGAACAGGGCAAGCCCTACATCGCGACAGCTGATGATGCGGCGTATGCAACCTTTCAGCTCGCCTCAGGGGTGATCGCGCATTTCAACAGTTCGTGGGCGGTGCGCGTGCGCCGCGATGATCTGCTCACTTTGCAGGTCGATGGTACGCACGGTTCGGCGGTCGCCGGGCTTCGGGGGTGTCGGACGCAGTCGCGGGTCAACACGCCCAAGCCCGTCTGGAATCCTGACCTGCCGCAGCCGATTCAGTTCATGGATGGCTGGCAGGAGGTGCCTGATACCGTGGTGTTTGACAATGCTTTCAAGGCGCAATGGGAGCTCTTCCTTCGCCATGTGGTTGAAGGGGGGGCGTTCCGCTGGAACCTGCGCGAGGGCGCGAAAGGCGTGCAACTGGTGGAGGCTGCGTTGCAGTCGTGGCGCGAGCGTCGCTGGGTTGATGTCGGGCCCTTGCCCGCCTGAAGGGAGCGCGTCAATGCCAAGTTTGATCCTGCCCGCGGCCAGCGGCGCCCTTGATCGCTACACCTTGAGCGGCATCCCCGCCTGGACGCCTGCTGTCCGAGGCTGGAACCGGGTGGCCTATGCGGCCGCGCATGTGGTGGCTGATCCGCGCTCGAACGTCGACCCCTGGCTCGAACCCGCTATCGACTGGGACCGAACCATCGCCTATCGCGAACATTTGTGGCGTCTGGGCTTCGGCGTGGCGGAAGCCATGGACACTGCCCAGCGCGGCATGGGGCTTGATTGGGGCAACTCGCTCGAACTGATTCGGCGGTCGATCGCGGCCGCTCGTGCGTTCGGTGCCTCGCCGCATGGCGGCCCAGCGCGGGTGGCGAGCGGCGCCGGAACCGACCATCTCCCGCCCGACCCGTCGCGCACGGTGGCCGAGGTCATCGCGGCGTATGAACAGCAGATCGAAGCGATCGAGGCATTGGGGGGCCAACTGATTCTGATGGCCAGTCGTGCGCTCGCTGCCTGCGCACGTTCGCCCGAGGACTACGGCCGTGTCTATGATCATCTGCTGAGCCAGGTGAGGGAGCCCGTGATCATTCACTGGCTGGGGGATATGTTTGATCCCGCTCTGGCCGGCTATTGGGGGCATGCTGATCTGAATGCCGCCATGGATGTTGCGGTGGACGTGCTGAACCGGAACGCCTCGCGGATTGACGGCGTGAAGATTTCGCTGCTCGACAAAGACCGAGAAATCGCCATGCGGCGCAGGCTTGCGCCCGGTATCCGCATGTACACCGGAGATGATTTCAATTTTGCCGAGCTGATTGCGGGCGATGCGCAGGGCTATTCCGATGCCTTGCTCGGGATTTTTGACTCCATCGCACCCGCGGCAGCTTCCGCACTGGATGCGCTCGGCGCTGGGGATCTCGAGCGCTTTCATCGCATCCTCGCGCCCACGGTCCCGCTGTCGCGCCATATCTTTCGTGCGCCCACCCGGTTCTACAAAACCGGCGTGGTGTTCATGGCTTGGCTCAATGGCCACCAGGACCATTTCGTGATGGTGGGCGGTCAGCAGAGCACGCGTAACATTCTTCATTTCGCAGAAATTTTCCGACTGGCCGATCAGGCTGGGCTGCTTACTGACCCTGAGCGCGCCTGCCGCAGGATGACGTCACTGTTGGCCGTACACGGTGTCCAATGAATCCGACTGCCAATTTGATTCCGGCCCTGTCGCTCAACACCGCTACGGTGCGCGAGCAGTGGAATCTCGCGCAAATGATCGAGGCCTGCGCCCGACACGGCATTCCCGGCATTTCGCCCTGGCGAGACAAGCTGGCGGAGCTCGGGGCAGCGCGCGCCGCGGCGATGATCCGCGCCCATGGGCTCACGGTCACCGGGCTCTGCCGAGGCGGCATGTTTCCGGCAGCGACCGAGGCAGGCCGCCGGGCAGCCATTGAAGACAACCTGCGCGCGATCGATGACGCTGCCACCCTCGGCGCGAAATGTCTGGTGTTGGTTTGTGGTGGGCTGCCTGCCGGGTCGCGCGATCTGGCGGGTGCTCGGGCCATGGTGCGGGACGGTATCGCCGCCATTCTGGACCATGCGCGGGCGGCTGGGGTACCGCTTGCCATCGAGCCGCTCCATCCCATGTATGCGGCCGACCGCTGCTGCGTCAACACGCTCGCCCAGGCGCTTGATCTGTGTGATGAGATCGACCCGCAGCATGCGCGGCCGCGAGACGGCGGGTCGGTTGCGGCACTGGGCGTTGCGGTCGACGCCTACCATGTCTGGTGGGATCCCGAGCTTGACCGATCGCTTGCACGCGCCGGGGCCGATCGGCTGCTCGCTTATCACATCTGTGACTGGCTGGTGGAAACACGCGATCTGCTCCTTGATCGCGGCATGCTGGGCGATGGTGTGATTGACCTGGGTTCGCTCGGGCGCCGCGTGCGGGCCGCGGGCTACAGCGGCTTTGATGAGGTGGAGATCCTGTCGCGACACTGGTGGTCGATAGACCCGGATGTCGTGCTCGCCACGATTTGCCAGCGCCATCCTGACTGTGTGGTATGAAGGGGCACACGTGGCAGGGGGACTCATGCTCGGATGCATCGCCGACGATTTCACCGGCGCGACTGACCTTGCCAACAATCTGGTGCGAGCCGGTATGCGGGTCGTTCAAACGATTGGTGTGCCAACCGAACCGCTTGAGACCGACGTCGACGCAGTGGTGGTGGCACTCAAGTCCCGCACCATCGAGCCCCTGCTTGCGGTCGAGCAATCGCTCGCTGCGCTTCACTGGCTGCGCTCGCTGGGCGCGCGGCAGATCTATTTCAAGATCTGTTCAACCTTCGACAGCACGCCTCGGGGCAACATTGGCCCCGTAACCGAGGCACTCATGGACGCGCTCGGTTGTGATTTCGCAGTCACCACGCCTGCGTTTCCCGATAACGGTCGAACGGTGTTTCGTGGCCATCTGTTTGTGGGCGAGCAGCTGCTAAGCGACAGTGGCATGCGAAATCACCCGCTCACGCCCATGACGGATTCGAACCTGGTTCGCGTGATGCAGGCGCAGAGCCGACGTCGGGTGGGGCTGATTGACTACCGCTGTGTGGCGCAGGGTTCGAACGCAATCCGCGAGCGCATGGCGCAGTTGCGGGCCGATGGCGTGGGAATCGCTGTGGTGGATGCCATCTCCAACGATGATTTGCTTCGCCTGGGACCGGCGCTAAGCGATGCCCTGCTGATCACGGCAGGCTCCGGTGTCGCCATCGCGCTGCCGGCCAACTTCGGGATCGCCCCCTCGCTGGGCGCTGCCGCGTTGCCAGCAGCCAAGGGGGCATCGGTCGTGATTTCGGGTAGCTGCTCGCTTGCCACACTCGCGCAGGTTGCGCATTTCCGCTCGAAAGGTGGCTGGGTGCTGGCGCTCGACCCGCTGGAGCTGGCCGCAGACGGCGAGCGGTTGATTGCCCGAGCAATCGATCAAGCCGTGGCACGGCTGTCATCGGTTCCCCTGCTGATCGCCTCGAGCGCTGCCGCTGAAGCTGTGCGCGATGCGCAGGCACAACTCGGTATTGAGGCTGCGGGTAGTTTGGTCGAAGCAGCGCTATCGCGTATTGCAGTGGCGCTGGTTGAGCGCGGCGTCGGACGGCTGGTGGTGGCGGGCGGGGAGACCTCGGGGGCATGCGTGCAGGCACTGGGCATCCGTCAACTCAGGATCGGTGCGCAGATTGATCCGGGCGTCCCGTGGTGTCATGCGTCGCAGGTCATGGGTAGGGGGCAAGGGCTGCACCTGTGCCTCAAATCGGGTAATTTCGGGGCCGAGGATTTCTTCACCCGCGCCTTTGCCGCACTCGACTCAGGCGTATCGCCGTGAATGCATCCCACGCCCGTGAGGAAATCTGCCGCGTCGGACGAAGTCTGTTTGATCGCGGCTATGTTCATGCCACGGCTGGCAATATCAGCGTGCGGCTCGATGATGGAGGCATGCTCATTACCCCCACCGATGCCTGTCTGGGGTTTCTCGACCCCGATGCGCTTGCCCACCTGGACCAGGACGGGCAGCAGCTCTCGGGCGAGCGTGCCAGTAAGACTGCAGTGCTGCATCGGAGAATCTATTCGCAGGCGCTGGCCTGGGACGCCGATACGCGCTGCATCATTCACACCCACAGCACTCACTGCGTAACGCTCACATTGGCGGCCTGCGGCACGGAACTGCTCCCGCCCATCACGCCCTACTTCGTGATGAAGGTCGGTCATGTGCCGGTGGTGCCTTATCACCGGCCTGGCGCGCCCGCGGCCGCCGACGCGGTGGCCGAACATATCGAAAGCTATGGGCGTGCAGGTCGGCCGATCCGTGCGGTCATGCTCACTCGGCTGGGGCCCACGGTCTGGCAGGATAGCCCTGCCGCTGCGATGGCCGTGCTGGAAGAGCTTGAGGAAACCGCACGACTCGTCTGTCTCGCGCGCGAGCCCCTGGTGCCGCTCGATGCGGTGGCCATTGACGAACTGCGTCGCGCATTCGGCGCGCGCTGGTAATTGAAGGAAACGCCGTGCCGAAGTTTGCCGCCAACCTGTCGATGCTGTATCCGGAATTGCCTTTTCTCGAGCGGTTCAGCGCTGCCGCTGCCGATGGCTTCGAGGCGGTTGAATTTCTTTTTCCCTACGACTATGAACCGGCGGTGCTTGCCGACAAACTGGCTCGCCATGGGCTGAAGCAGGTGCTCTTCAATGCACCGCCCGGCAACTGGGCCCAGGGCGAGAAAGGACTCGCCTGTCTGCCCGGGCGCGAGGCGGAATTCCTGGCGGCAACTGACCGTGCGCTGGTTTACGCGCAGGCACTTGCCTGTCCGCGGGTCCACGTGATGGCAGGCATCATGCCGCCAGCGATCACCTATGAATCGTTGCGGGCCACCTATGTTGCTAACTTTCGCGCAGCTGCCCGTCGCGCCGCGCCACTCGGCGTCACGTTGCTGATTGAGCCCCTCAATCAACGCGACAACCCTCGTTATTTCGTGAGCCGCCAGGATGAAGCGCACGCGCTTATCGAGGAAATCGGTGAGCCGAATGTGGGCGTGCAGATGGATCTCTATCACTGCCAGATCGTCGAAGGTGATGTAGCAATGAAGATCCGTCAGTGGCTGCCCTCCGGGCGCGTCTCGCATTTGCAGATCGCAGGTGTGCCTGAGCGGCATGAACCCGATGTCGGCGAACTCAATTATCGCTATCTGTTCGCTGTACTGGATGAGGTGGCGGCGCAATGCGGCTGGCAGGGCTGGGTGGGGTGCGAGTATCGACCTGCGCGCGGGGCGGTGGCTGATGGCACCCGCGCAGGCCTCGCCTGGCGTACCGCGCGCTAGCTTGTGTGCTGCCCCGTTGCGGCTGAGCGCTCCCATGCAATCGGGAATGCATGGTCATCCGCAGGATAGCGTCCGGCTTCCAGTACAGGGTCGCCGGTGACCCGCATGGTGGCAGGTCGGGGATCCCACACCGCATCGGGGCCGAAGTAGCGGTTCGAGATCGCGATGCGTCGCCGGGTGGGCGAGAAGTTGCCTTCCGAACCGTGAACGGTGAGCGGGTGATGCACCAGGCAGTCGCCTGCTTTCATGGTCCATGACAGAAAACGGTATTGCGGGTCATTGCGCAGCAGGCTGAAATTCGGGCATTCCTCGAGCTCAGATTTGAATCGCGGATCCTTATCAGGAATGGCCGCGCGATAAAACTTGTTCCAGCGATGGGAGCCAGCGATGTATTCGAGCGAGCTGTTATCGGGCCCCACATCGGTGAGAGCCACCCAGATCGAGAGAATCTGATTGCCTCGCATGGGCCAGAACGGCAGGTCGTGATGCCAGTCGGTCATCTCGGAGGTGTTGGGTTCCTTCACAAACACCTGGTCGTAGAACATGCGTACATGGTCAACGTCCATCAGCGTGGCGGCGATTTCGGCATTGGGCGATTCGAGTGCCCAAGCGCGAAAGTCATCATCCCAGTGCCAGACAAACGAATTGATGTGGTAGCGGCCACTTTTGCCGCCCATTGCCTGAGTGACCTCACGCGGGCGGGCGAGGGGGTGCGAGGCGTCCATCACGCGGTTGACCGCTAAGGTCATGCGTTCGATCCAGTCTTGATCGAACATCTGCCGCAGGCAGACCACGCCATCACGATCGAAATCGGCGCGGTTTTGCACGGTGACCGGATTCAACGGCTGTCGGTTCATGATGTCTCCCTGTTATCTGAGTGAATAGCCCCAGTCGTCGATCGGCCATGATGCGACCTCGTCGGCCGAGTGAGCGATTGCGGCGACATAACGATCGGGGCGCAGGAGCACATGCGGCGCACCGAGCGATTGGAACCAGTTGCCAAGCGCGGGGTCGCACAGCAGGTAGACATTGAGCCGCTCGAGCACCGCGCGTGCGTCGGGCGATGCTTGCAGCGATTCAGGGGCAGAAGTCAGCAGTGCAAACCGGTGCGCGGCCAGCGCGTCGTCCAACAGACGACCATCTGATAGTCGCGGCTGGGGAGCGAGGGTGCCGGCTGACGCTTGACCCGTGCGGGCCCCGGGACCGAGCGCGGGCGACAGGTTGACAATCTCGGTGGTGCCTTCGCTTGCGAAGCGTTGATCGCGGAGCGCGGCCACCGCTGGATCGGTGGTCTGGATGATCTCGCCCAGCCGCATGGCGGTCTCAATGAACTCGCGCGCATGAGGCAGCCGCTCGCTCTCGTAGCTGTCCAGAATTCGCTCGGCCGCTTCGCCCCGTACAACGGCTGCCAGCTTCCAGGCGAGGTTGGCCGCATCGCGTATACCGGCACACATGCCCTGCCCGAGAAAGGGGGGCGTCTGGTGGGCGCTGTCCCCGGCGAGCAGCAGTCGACCCGCGCGCCAGCGCGAGGCGATCAGCGAATGAAAGGTGTAGAGCGCCGATCGCACGAGCTTTGCCTGCTCCGGACGAATCCACGGCGCAAGAAGCCGCCAGAGATTTTGGGGCTCGAGCAGCGCCTGAGGATCATCGCCCGGCATCACCATGATTTCCCACCGCCTGCGCCGGCCGGTGACATTGACAAAGGTGGCCGGGCGGGCGGGATCGCAGTATTGCACCGTAGGCTGCGGTAACGCGACATCGTCGGTCAGCTCAACATCGACCACCAGCCATTCCTGGTGTAGACCCAGATCGTGAAGCGGGCCGCCGATTGCCTCGCGGACGATGGAGCGCGCTCCGTCGCAACCCACCACCCAGAGCGCGCGCAGCGTCTCGTCGGCACCCGCGTTGACGGTGCTGCGCACGCGTACCTCTACCCCGTCGCCGTGGGGCATGACGCCGACCGCTTCGAGGCTGTTGCGTACCTCGACACAGCTGAACCGATCGAGCCCGCGCCGCAGCGCACCCTCCAGATCGGGTTGATGAAACAGATAGTTGGTTGCCCAGCCCTGCGGCCCCTGCTCAGCTGCGGCCTTTCGCTCAAGCATCAGAAGCCCCTGGGCGTTCACATATTGCATGCCGGCGGAGGGGCGCAGATGGGGTTTCAGAGCGGCCGCGAGCCCCATGTTCTGGAACACGCGCATGACCTCGCCGTCGAAATGTACCGCGCGAGGCAAGTTCAGCAGACCTGGCTCGCGATCGATGACGACCGTGTCCAGCCCCAAGCCCCCCAACAGGTTTGCCAGCGAAGCGCCCGTGGGACCGAGGCCGATGATGAGCACATCGTGAAGCGTGTCTCGGCTCATGCGCGTCTTCGCACGGACGGTCGGGCGATAGAGGTCACAGCCTCGCGCTGGTCGGGGGCATCACCGAATTCGGCCAGCCGAAGACTGATGGACTGGCCCGCTGCGCGGATGCGCCCCGTCAGTCGCTCAAGGTCGGTGACCGCGAGCCGCTCTCGTGATAAGGCGGCGATCACGCTGCCAAGGATGTCGCCGTCGGCTGCGAAGACAGGTGCTGCCACGCCGACGTAGCCGGGGTCGAGTTCGCCATGCGAGACGGCGAACCCCTGACGGCGGATCGCGGTAAGCGCCTGTCGGACGTGTTCCCACTGGCTGCCAAGTTTTGCGTCCTGCGCATCGGCGCGATGGGCTTCGTAGAGCCGACGCAATCGCGCGCGCGGAAAATGCGCCACGATGATCTTTGAGCCTGCGCCACGAAACGGCGGCAGCGGGCGTCCCCGCCCGAAGCTGAGCGGCAGCCGCTCCAGCCCGTGCTGCTGATGGGTGGTGACAATATGATCAGCATAGCGGCCCACCAGGTTCACTTCGAAACCAGTGGCTGAGGACAGGTCCTGGATGACGGAGAGTCCAGCCCGTAGCAGGGGGTCGCTTTGCCGGATCTGCCAGTCGAGTTCGATGATGCGCGGGCCGAGCGCATAAGTGCCCGGCGCAAGCCTTACCAGCAAGCCGCTCGCGACCAGTTCACGCAGATAGCGATAGCCCGTGGGCCGGCTAAAGCCCAGTGACTCGGTAATGGCCTCGGCGCTGAGGGTAGGGCGATCAGGCCCGAACAGACTCAGGATCGAGAGGGAGGATCCGAGGCTGCTCATGGAGGGGGAAGGCGGTTCATGTCCATCAATATCTCAAATAGTGACATTTGCTTCAAGCGATTGCCCCCTCTTTAGCGATTCGCAGTATTCAATTCTTGAATATTGACATTTCCTCAATATCCACTACATTGCCTCGAACGACACTTACAAGGAGACACCCATGGGCCTCAGCATCCAGCGATTCCGTATCCGGGCACTCTGCGCCGCAGCCGCGCTCGCCGTCGCAGGCGCCAGTGCTGGCGTTCAGGCGCAGACGGTCAAGCTCAAGTTCGCCATCTTTTCGCCCGACAAAGAGGCCACCTTTCAGAGCGTTTTCAAGCCTTTTGCGGAAGCGGTCAACAAGGAGGCGGGCGGCGCCATCGAAATCGAACTGTTCCCCAATGGTGCGCTTGGACGGAGTCCTGTGCAGCAGGCGCAGATGGTGCTGGATGGCGTGGCTGATCTCGCCTGGGTGATTGCCTCCTACACGCCGGGTCGTTTTCAGGAAAACGAAGTGTTCGAATTGCCCGGTATCTTTGCCGACCTCCGCGAGGCAACGCTGGTTTTCACGCGGCTTGTGAACAGCGGCAAAATCCGCGGCTACGACGATTTCTTTCCGATCGGTTTGTTCGGCACCGCCCCCTACAGTCTGCATTCGCGCTCCGCAATCAACGCGATCGCCGACATCAAAGGCAAGAAGATCCGAACCTCAGGAGCCATTGAAAGCGAAACGATCAAGGCATTGGGCGCTGTTGCGATCGGCATGCCCGTCACGGAGGTGCCTGAGGCGATCAGCCGCGGTACCATCGATGGCACCACCTCGCATCCCGCGCCATTGGTCGATTTCGGTATCTCCCGCGTGACAAGCGCTCACTATTTCACCCGGTTGGGCGTGGTCCCCCTCGCCATGCTGATGAATCGCAAGAAATTCGAGTCGCTTCCCAAGCCCGCGCAAGATGCGATCCGCAAATACAGTGGTGAATGGACGGCGGCGCGATTTAATGAAGGCATTGGCAGCTACAACGCCTCTGTCGTGAAGCAGTTGCAGGCCGATCCCAAGCGCAAGGTGGTGTTTCCATCACAGGCGGATCTCGATGCGATGCAGCCGGCTTTCCAGTCTGTGATCGATGCATGGGTCGCCAAAAGCCCGCGCAATAAGGAGCTGCTGGCGCTGGTCCGGGCAGAACTCGCCAGCGTACGGGCGGGTCGCTGAGCCCCTCCTGAAGGTGATCTTCCCGTTCATGGGAAGTGGTTGTCGACTGGGCGCCTATGAATGATCCGCAGCCGCTGACACAGGCGTCCCGCTCGGCCCCGGAGCCCGCCCAGGCTGCCTTGACCGGGCTGTCAAGGTTGGAACGTTTTGGTCTGATGGCGACCCGGGCGCTGTCCGCGCTCGGTCTCGCTGGCCTCATGTTTCTCGCGCTGATGACGCTATTCGATGGGCTGGCGCGCTGGCTCCTCAATCAACCCATCGAGGGGGTCCGAGACCTGGCCGCAGTGACCGTAGCGCTTGCAGTCACCTGTTGTTTGCCGGTCGGATTGATGGAGCGAAGCAATATCTCAATCCGGCTGGCTTCGCATGTTTTCGGCGCGCGCGCTGGCCGACTGCTTGATGCCATGGCCGCGCTCATCACTGCCGTGGTCATGGCTGCCTTTGGCTGGCAGTTCCTGGTCTTCGCCGGCAAAATTGCGCGTGCAGGTGAAACCACCTGGATTCTCAAGATTCCTACCGCACCCTTCTGGTACGGGGTCTGCGCCATTTTTGCGATGGCGTTTGCGGTGCAGGTGATTGTGGTGGTGTTGGAAGCTGGGCGACTCTTCGGGCGCTTTGAACACGCGATGCGGACCGGCGAATGAGTGCGCTGGCTATTGGCGGGCTTGGGCTCGTCGCCCTCTGTGCGCTGATCCTCCTCCAGATACCGATTGGCATCGCGATGATTGTCGTGGGCGTGGTGGGCTATGCCCTGCAGTCAGGATGGGGGCCGGCGATGACCGTGCTGGCGGGTGAGTCGGCGGGCCTGCTTTCAAGCGTCGATCTGGCAACCGTGCCGCTCTTTCTGATGATGGGCACCTTCGCGAGCGCCGCTGGTTTCTCGCGTGATATCTACCGCGCGGCGGCATGCTGGTTCGGTCATTTTCGTGGCGGGCTCGCCTATTCCACGATGGGGGGCTGTGCGGTGTTTGGTGCCGTGTGCGGGTCGTCCACCGCCACCGCCGCAACGTTCGCCAAGGCCGCTTTGCCTGAGATGCTGGCGCGGGGCTACTCGCCTGCATTTTCAGCGGGAACCATCGCGGCAGGCGGCACCCTGAAGGCGTTGATCCCGCCTTCGATCGTCATGATCCTGTACTGCGTGGTCACCAAGACCTATATCTTCGACCTGTTTTACGCCGCGCTGGTGCCGGCCGCGATTGCGCTCGCGCTCAACCTGCTTGCGATCCGCCTGATCGTCTGGTGGCGCCCCGATCTGGCGCCAGTAAGCGAACGCATGCCGCCTTCGGAGAAGTGGCGCGCGCTTCGCGAGGCCTCGCCCGTGCTTTTACTGATGGCGTCGATCTTCGCTGGGCTCTATAGCGGCGTCTTTACGGTCAATGAGGCTGCGTCGGTGGCTGCCATCCTGTCGCTGCTATTCGCGCTGCTCCGTCGCCGGATGAGTTGGGCAGCGGTCTGGCAGGGGCTACGCGAAACCGCAAGCGCCACCGCCATGATCTACACCATCATCATTGGCGCCTCGGTGTTTTCGTATTTCATTACGCTCGCGAGGGTGCCCGAGGCGCTGGTCGGCATTATTGGAAAGCTTCCGGTGCCCGAGATTGGCATCGTGGCTTGCCTGCTGATCGCGTACCTGGCGCTGGGTGCAATTTTCGATGAAATCGCAGCCATGCTCATCACCTTGCCGTTTGTGCTGCCTGTCATCGAGAAAATGGGGTTCGATCCGGTATGGTGGGGCGTGGTCAACGTGGTGGTGGTGGAATTGGGCATGATCATTCCGCCCATCGGCATCATTGTGTTTGTGCTTCACGGGCTTGCCCCACACATTGCCATCCGCGATATCTATCGGGGCGTGGCACCGTTTATCGCGGCGGATCTGGTCCTGCTTGCGGTACTGGTGGCATTTCCGGGGCTCGCGATGTGGCTGCCGATGCTGTTGAAGGGCTGAGCAATCACGCGGTCAATCGGGGCACCCTCACTACCTTCGAGCGTGTGCGTCCGTGGGTCGAGGATAAACTGGCGGAGTTGTCCAACATCTGAGCCCGCACGGTCCCATCCGATGCGCGGTTCACGGAGACCCGACATGAAGTGGTGCAGATTCGAAGCGTCTGGCAAGACAGCGTTTGGCATTGTTGAAGATGACTCGGTGGTGCCGGTTCGCGGCTCGCCGTTTGGCGGTTATGAGCGAACGGCCGAGCGGCTGGCGCTCGATGCCATTCGCCTGCTGGTACCAGTGGTGCCTGGGACTTTTTTCTGCGCAGGTCTGAACTATGCCGGGCATATCCGCGAGGTGGCAGCGAAAATCGGCGAATCGCCGAAGTTGCCGGAGCGCGCAGAAATTGGCTATCGCGCCAATAATGCGCTGATTGCCCACGGCGAAGACATTGTGAAGCCGCGCGATGCGACGGATCAGTTTCAGTACGAGGGCGAACTGGTAGCGGTGTTCGGTAAGCCTGCTCGCAAGGTGTCACCCGAGCAGGCGCTTGATAGCGTTCTGGGCTGGACTATCGGTAACGATGTAAGTGAGCGCAGCTGGCAGAAAAGCGACCGTACCTTTTTTCGCTCAAAGAACTGCGATACCTTCAAGCCCATGGGGCCCTGGTTTGTGACCGGGCTTGACTACCGCACCATGCGAACGATCATCCGGTTGAACGGCCGAGAGGTTGACAGCTTCGATACCGCCGACATGATCTTCCGGCCCGAAGTGTTCATTAGCGAAACCTCGCGCTACTGCACCATCAGCCCTGGCGACGTGATGTGGTTCGGCACCGAAGGCAAGCAGGAGAATATGAAACCCGGTGATGTGATCGAGATCGAAATCACCGGGATCGGTGTGCTGCGCAACCAGGTGGTGGCCGAGTCCGACTGAAAACGGGCGCCCTGAGGGCCCCCGAGCTCAACCGACTTCGCGAAGCGGCGGCGCGCCCTCGGGCGGCATGATCTGCCCGGTATTGAGGACGAACGCAATCGTCGTGTAGTAGCCGCAGAGGGCAACCAGGTCGAGCACGCCCGCGCGGCCGAAGCGGCTCACGGCTTCGTCATAGACCGGGCCAGGGGCTGCGCCGCAGCGGAA
>JALREG010000087.1 GCA_023253905.1 Burkholderiaceae bacterium | reverse complement strand
AACCGCCGCCGAGGTTGATCTTGTAGACCTCGCACTTCGCCGCTGGCAGACCGGAGGATTCCGATGCGGCCGCGAGCGCTGCCTCGCCGTTTTGAGTGGGCGTCCAGACCTCGCAGCGATCGGCAGTGAAGCGCGCCACTGCGTTCATGGGCTCCATGCAGGCATGGTTCTGATGCGGATACGCATAGACCGCTTCAACCCGGCGCGCCGCCGACGCGATCGCGCCCTTGGCATCGCCACTGCTGTTACCGATGACCGCGTCGCTGGCATCGAGTCCCGCCTGCAACACCTTCGCAAACGACTCGCTCGACGCGTTGGCGTGTTGACCAAGATCCCATTTGATGGGCAGTGCATCGAGCGCGGTCTTGGCCTGCCACCAGGTATCTGCGACCACCGCAACCGTGTCGTCATGCACCTTCACAACCTTGCGAACCCCCGGGCGTTTCTCGATGGCCGCGGCATCAAAACTCACAACCTTGCCGCCGAACACGGGGCACTTCCGAATGGCGGCGTTCAGCATGCCCGGCATGGTGAGGTCAGCCCCATAGACCTGCTTGCCGTTGACCTTGTCGGCGGTGTCCAGACGCGCCAGGCGCTTACCCAGAATCTGCCAGTCTTTGGTGTCCTTGAGCGACACCTCGGACGGCGGATTCAGCTTGGCCGCCGCTGCCGCAACCTTGCCATAGGTGGTACTACGCCCACTCGCAGCGTGTGAGATCACCCCCTTGTTCACGCTGCACTGCGCGGCGGGCACCCCCCACTCATTGGCAGCCGCCTGAACCAGCATCATGCGAGCCGCGGCGCCGCCCTTGCGGACGTAATCCTGCGACTCGCGAATACCGCGACTGCCGCCGGTGGAGAAATTGCCCCAGATGCGTTTGCGCGCAAGGTTTTCGCCGGGCGTGGGCTGTTCGGTGGTGACCTTGGCCCAGTCGCAACCGAGTTCCTCGGCAACCATCTGCGCGAGGCCGGTGAGCGTGCCCTGGCCCATTTCCGAGCGGGCGATTCGCACCACCACGGTGTCATCGGGTTTGATCACCACCCAGGCGTTCACCTCGGGTGTGGCGGCGCCCTGCGCGAGTGCTTCTGACGCAAACGGCAGATGGAATGCGAGGCTGAGTCCGCCTGCGGCGGAAGACGCCAGAAACTGGCGGCGGGTGACAGTCAGTTCGCTCATGTTACGCTCCCGTCAACATGCTGGATCGAAAGGCCTGCGGTGCGCGGATTGCCGCCCTCGGCCACGACCTTGATGGCGGCGCGAACGCGGTTATAGGTGCCACAGCGACAGATGTTGGTCATGGCCTCATCGATGTCGCGATCAGTGGGCTTGGGCTTGTCGCGCAGCAACGCGACCGCCGCCATGATCATGCCGCTCTGACAGTATCCGCACTGCGGCACATCCAGGGCGACCCAGGCCTTCTGCACCGGGTGCGAGGAATCGGGCGACAGCCCCTCAATGGTGACGACTTTTTCGTTAGCGCTGACGGACGACACGGGCCGCACGCAGCTGCGCGTGGGCACGCCATCGATATGAACGGTACAGGCGCCGCAGGCTGCGACTCCGCAACCGTACTTGGTGCCGGTAAGGCCGAGCTGCTCGCGCAACACCCACAGGAGGGGTGTGGCTGGATCGGCTTCGAACTCCCGAACCGATCCGTTGACGTTGAGACGGGACTTCAAGTGTCACCTCCAGGGGTTGGCTTATGTAGTACGGTAGAACGGGCAGGCCTGATCCGCTCCAGAATCAGCCGACCGCGGCCGGTTATTGTCGCCGGTGCTCGGGAAATCCTGCAAGCCCCTTGGGAATCCGGGCAGATCAACGATAATCAGAATCCACGGAAATCGCCTGCCTGCCTGTCAGACCGCCCCCACCTGCGTGTCCGCCACCCCCGCGTCTACTCCCTGCCCACCCGATGCGACGAATCACCCTTGCTGCCATTGGCATCACCCTGCTGGGAGCCGCGGCCGCCTGGTTCCTGCTGGCCGACCGCGCATCCGACGCGCCACCGGAGAAATACCGGTTCGCAGCGGTTGATCGCGGCCACATCCTGCAGAACGTGGCGACCACGGGAACGCTCAATCCGGTCGTGTTGGTCAACGTCGGCACGCAGATTTCAGGGCGAATCAGACGGGTGCTGGTCGATTTCAACCAGCCCGTGCGCGCGGGCGAATTACTCGCCGAGCTCGACTCCTCGCTGATCGAGGCCCAGATCGCGCAGCTCGAGGCTAATTTTCAGGAGATGCGCACGCAGCTGTCGGTCGCTCGCCGCAAGCTCGAGCGCAGCGAGGGGCTCGCCGCGCGCGGCTTCATCTCTGCCGCCCAGGTCGAGGATGAACGTCAGGCGGTCGAACTGGCGCAAGCGCGCGTGCGAGCTATCGAGGCCCAGGTGGCCCGTGAACGCACCAACCTCGCCTACACGGCCATCCGCTCGCCAATCGACGGCGTGGTGATTGCGCGCAGTGTCGACGTAGGACAGACGGTGGCGGCCAGCTTCCAGACACCGACCCTCTTTCTGATTGCGCGAGATCTGCGCGACATGCAGATCGATACCAATGTGGCTGAGGCGGACGTCGCGCTGCTCAATGTCGGCATGCAGGCGCGATTCCGGGTGGATGCCCTCGGCGAGCGCAGCTTCGAGGCCTCGGTGCGGCAGATCCGGCTCAATCCCAAGATCGAACAGAACGTGGTGACCTACAACGTAGTGCTCGCCACCCGCAATGAAGACGGGCTGCTGCTACCGGGCATGACTGCAAACGTACAGGTGGAAATCGCGCGGCGCGATGCCGCCCTTCGGGTGCCCAATCTGGCGCTCCGATTCCGGCCTTCGGAGGCCAACGATGTGGCGCCGGCGGCTGCCACGGGTGCGACGGCGCAGTCCTCGGGGGCACCGGCCGATCGCGCTGCCCGTACGCCCCCGCAGGCGCGCACCCGGATCGCCGAGGTGCTCGTCGCCCAAGACACCCCGGGCGGGCAGCCGCTGCGCAGGCAGCGCGTGACACTCGGTATCACCGACGGCACCTTCACTGAAGTGGTTGCCGGCAGCGGTGTCGCCGAGGGCGATCGCATCGCAATCGGTGAGTTCGTACAGGCGTCGAACGCGTCCGCACGGGGCGGCCTGCGCTTCCGGCTCTTCTGATTTCGCCCCGGCACCCTAGTCTTCGTCATGTTTGCCGCCCTGCCCGCCGAAGCCTGGAGAGCCTTGGGCGCACACCCGCTTCGGACCATTCTCGCCATGCTCGGGATGATCGTGGGCGTCGCCTCGGTGGTGGTGATGCTGGCGGTCGCGCAAGGGTCGCAGGAGCGCGTGCGCCAGATGATGCGCACGCTCGGTTCGAACGTGCTGGTGGTCAACTCGGGCGCAAGCGTGGCGAGCGGCGTCCGCCAGGCCTCGGGCGCAACCCCCACGCTCACGCTCGGCGACGTGGACGCGATCAGGGGGCTCGACTCGGTACGAGCCGTCTCGCCCACCACCTGGAATACGGCACAGATCATGTTCGACAACCAGAACTGGCTGGGGCCCGTGCAGGGCGCCTATCCGGACATCATCGAGGTCCGCGACTGGACCCTGGCTGCGGGTGGAGTCTTCGACGAACACGATGTCCGCACAGCCGCCCGCAAGGCGGTCATGGGCGGTACGATTGCCGAGAAGCTCTTTGGTCAGCGCAATCCGGTAGGCGAAACAATCCGGATCCGCAATGTTCCCTTCACCGTCGTGGGGCTCCTCGCCCGCAAAGGCCAGACGCTGGACGGCTGGGATCTGGATGACATCATCTACGTGCCGCTCAGCACCGCTCGGCGCGATCTGTTCGGAAGCGCCTTCCCCGACCGGGTCAACCGCATGATGGTCGAGGCCGTGTCGGCGCAGGCGCTACCGCAGGCCGAGGCAGATATCCGACTGCTGCTACGCACCCGCCACCGCATTGCCGAAGGTCTGGAAGATGACTTCGTGGTCCGGCGACAGGACGCGTTCTATGAAGCAGAGCAGAAAACCGCCGGCACCATGCGCACACTTCTCGCCACCATCGCCTCGGTCAGTCTGTTGGTGGGCGGAATCGGCATCATGAATATCATGCTGGTTACAGTCACCGAGCGAACCCGCGAAATCGGCCTGCGGATGGCGGTGGGGGCGCGCCGGCGCGATATCGCGCTTCAGTTTCTCTATGAGTCGGTGGTGGTCTGCGTAGCGGGGGGTTTACTGGGTCTTGCGATCGGAATTTTGGGCGCCTGGATCGCGGTGGAACATTTTGCAATGGCGGCCATCGTCACTGCACCCGCTGCGCTCGCAGCGTGTGGGGCAAGCGCCATGGCGGGCCTCTGCTTCGGCCTTTATCCGGCACTACGCGCAGCGTCGCTATCGCCCGCGCAGGCCCTGCGCGCCGAGTAAGCGCCGAGGCTAGAGAAAGCGGTCGAGCAGCCGCCGGCTGTTGCGGTCGAGCGCCGCGGTATCACGCACCAGGTAGTGAATGCCGTCGCTATCGGTAATGAGGAGCGCGCCGTTTCCGATCCGGCGAATGTCTTCTTCGCCCTTCAGAACGAAGCGGGCGGGTCCGCGATCGGTGTCCACCCGCCACGTACAGGGCGTGACAAACCCCGACACCTCCAGAAGCTGCGCGATCACCGGCATAAATTCGCGCTCATCGAGCGCTTCCTGAACCAGCGACCGGACAGCGGGCTCGAGCGCCGAAATCTGCTCGATCCAGAACAGCTCATGGCCCTCTGCACTCATCAGCGAGAGCCCACGTTCGGGCGCCGAGATGGGAAACGCGCGCACCACCAGGACCGGCTCATGCACCACCCCGTCGGGCGCGGTGAGCCGGAGCCTACCTGCAGGCGTCCGCTCGAGCGTGGCGCCGGAGAGGAGGCGCGCGAGGACAGGAGCTGGCGTGACGGACATCGATCAGACCTCGGCCGCCACCCGCACCGGATGCGTCGTCTCGACGCGCCAGTCGGGCAGCGCGTCCTCCGTGTCCACATTGCGGGCCTGGGCCTGATAGAGCCTGAAATAGGCGCCTTCGCGCGCTATCAGTTCTTCGTGTGCCCCCACCTCGACCACCTGGCCGCGATCAAGCACCACCAGCCGGTTGGCGCGACGCAGCGTGCTCAACCGGTGCGCGATCGCGATGGTGGTGCGGCCCGCCACCAGGTTGTCGAGCGCGCGCTGGATTTCCTTTTCGGTCTGCGTATCAACCGACGAGGTGGCCTCGTCCAGAATGAGGATACGAGGGTCGATGAGCAGCGCGCGCGCGATTGAGATTCTCTGGCGTTCGCCCCCAGAGAGCGCCTGACCACGCTCGCCCACCAGCGAGTCGTAGCCATGAGGCAGCCGCAGGATGAAATCATGGGCATGCGCGGCGCGCGCCGCAGCGATGATTTCCTCACGCGTCGCATCGGGCTTGCCGTAGGCGATGTTGTCGGCAATGGTGCCAAAGAACAGGAAGGGCTCCTGCAGCACCAGACCGATGCTGCGCCGATAGTCGGCCACCGGGAGTGACCGTACATCCACGCCATCGACCAGCACAGCGCCCTCGGTGACGTCGTAGAACCGGCAGATCAGATTCACGAGCGTGCTTTTTCCCGAACCGCTATGGCCGACCAGGCCAATCATCTCGCCCGGCTCGATGGTGAGTGAGATGCCGCGCGTGACGGAGCGGCTGCCATAACGAAAGCCGACATTACGCAATTCGATCCGTCCGCTCACGTGGGTGAGCGCCACCGGCCGCGTGGCCTCGGGAACACTTGAGACATGGTCAAGGATGTCGAAGATACGTTTGGCCCCGGCAGCCGCTTTCTGCATGAACGATACAAACCGGCTCATCGAGTCGAGTCGGGTGTAGAAGCGGCCGATATAGGCAAGAAATGCCGTGAGGACCCCGACGGTGACCTGGTCGCGGGTAACTAGCCAGATTCCGAAGCCCCAGACGATCAGAAGCCCGATTTCAGTGAGCAGCGTGACCGTGGGCGAAAACAGCGACCAGACGCGATTCACCCGATCGTTGACCGCACGATTGAGCCGGTTGGCTTCCCGGAACCGATTGGACTCACGCTTTTCCTGGGCGAAGGCCTTGACCACGCGGATACCGGGAATGGTGTCGGCCAGCACGTTGGTGACCTCTCCCCAGATCCGGTCGACTTTCTCGAAGCCGTGCTTCAGGCGATCACGGACCAGATGGATCATCCAGACGATGAGGGGTAGCGGCAGGAGCGTCACCATCGCAAGCCAGGGATCGATCGACACCAGCACGGCAGTGGTCATGACGATCACCAGCACGTCGGTGGCGAAGTCAAGCAGATGAAGCGACAGAAACAGGTTGATGCGATCGGTTTCCGCGCCGATGCGGGCGATCAGGTCGCCGGTCCGCTTACCGCCGAAATACTGTAGCGACAGGTGCATCAGATGATCGTAGGTGGCGGTTCGAAGGTCGGCGCCGATTCGCTCGGACACCAGCGCGAGAATGTAAGTGCGCGCCCAGCCCAGCGCCCAGGCAACCAGCGCTGACGCGAGCAGACCCGCGAGCAGCCAGCCCACCAGCGTGGTGTCAAGCGGCGTGCCGTTCTGATAGGGGATCAGGACCCGATCCATGAGCGGCATCGTGAGGTAGGGCGGCACCAGCGTGGCCGCCGTGGCCGCCAGCGTGAGCAGAAAGCCGATCAGGAGCTGCGACCGATACGGGCGGGCGAATCGCCATAGCCTGAATAACGTTCGCGATGACGGCATAACGGCGAGTTCAGCCTCGCACTGTGGGCACTCCTCGACATCAGCCGGCAGGTCGGCACCGCAGCGCTCGCAGTGGGTGGAGGTCTCAGCGCCCGGCTGCTGCGCCTCAGGCGACTGTCCGCGCAGCTCGTCAAATCGGCGCACCAGCCGCAGCGCCGCCGGATTGCTGCCTAGCGTAAAGCGCCACACATCGAGCCGACGATCGGCTTCAAACAGCTCGAGCGCACCCGCTCCTGCGTGATCATGGAGTTCAAGCCGGGTGTCGGCTCCCAGCGGATGGCGGTGCCAATCGGCATCGCCTGCCGCCTTCGCCACCAGCGCGCGGTCGGTGAGCACCACCAGCCCCGCGCCATACCGCAACCGCCGGTCAAGGTCGAGTTCGAGCGCAATCAACACCCGCTCGCCCGCCTGCAGGCAGGCGGCGACGACATCGCGCCAAGGCTCGGCGATCGACGCATGCGCCGGATCGGCGGCCGGCACGGGCGGCAGGGACACACTCACGGGGGAAGGCGATTTTCGTTGTTCGGTCGACAAGCGTACAGTATCTGACTGTTCTGGCCCGACCCCGTGCCCACGCACCGACATCCTTGCCCCAGCCACCTCCGCGAACCGTGTCCGCACTGTCCCGCGCTCAGCGCCTGCGGGCCCAACGCCTGACTCCCCACCCCCGATGAAGCGCGATATCGAGATTCTCTCGGTCACCTACCTGCGTGGCCCGAACATGTGGTCCTACCTGCCGGCCATGGAGGCGCTGATCGATATCGGCGAGCTCGAGGACTGGCCGTCAGACAAGGTGCCCGGATTGCCCGAGCGGCTGGAAAGCTGGCTGCCGACGCTGATCGAACACCGTTGCAGCTATGACGAGCGCGGCGGCTTTCTGAAGCGCCTGCGTGAGGGCACCTGGCCCGGTCACATCATGGAACACGTCACGCTTGAACTGCAGTCGCTTGCCGGTCTGCCAGGCGGCTTCGGGCGCGCCCGCGGCGTTGACGTGCGCGGCCGCTACAAGGTGATCGTCACCCTGTGGGAAGACACCGTCACGCTGCGCGCCATGCAGCTCGCGCGCGAGATGGTGCTCGCCGCCTACGACGATCGCAGCTTCGACCTGCGCGCAGCGGTTGACGCGTTGCGCGACATTGCCGACTCCAACTGCCTGGGCCCCAGCACCGCCGGCATCGTGAAAGCCGCCGAGCTTCGGGGCGTTCCCGCCATCCGCCTGAACGACGGCAACCTCGTGCAGCTGGGCTACGGGCGAAATCAGCGCCGTATCTGGACCGCTGAAACCGACCGGACCAGTGCGATCGCCGAGGGCATTTCCCGCGACAAGCAACTCACCAAGACGCTGCTCGAAGCCTGTGGCGTGGCCGTGCCGCCGGGCCGCATGGTGAGCGGGGCCGACGACGCCTGGGCCGCTGCCGAGGACATCGGGGTACCGGTGGTGGTGAAGCCCTACGACGGCAATCACGGCCGGGGGGTCTGCCTCAACCTCGTCACGCGCGAGCAGGTGCTTGCCGCCTATCCGGTGGCCGCGGCAGAAGGAAGCGGCGTCATCGTCGAAAAATACATGACCGGAAACGAGCATCGACTGCTGGTGGTGGGTGGGCAGCTTGCCGCTGCCGCACGCGGCCTGCCCGCCTGGGTCACGGGCGATGGTCGACAGACCATCCGCGAACTGATCGAGTCGCAACTGAATTCCGACCCGCTGCGGGGCGGAACCGGCTGGAGCGACGCCCCCCTCAACCGTGTCGGCATTGACTCCGCCACCCGTCTTGACCTGGCCAGCCAGGGCTTTGAACCCGACTCGGTTCCGGGCGAAGACGTGCGCGTGCTGGTACAGCGAAACGGCAATGTCTGCTTTGACTGCACCGCGCTCGTTCACCCCGATACCGCCCGACAGGCGGTGCTCGCGGCACGCGTGGTGGGTCTCGATATCGCAGGCGTCGATCTGGTGGCCAACGACATCGCGCAGCCGCTTGCCGAGCAGGGCGGCGCAATCGTTGAGGTCAACGCGGGCCCGGGCCTGTCCACCCATCTTCGCCCGCCCGGCCTGCCCCCGAAGCCGGTGCCCGAGATGATCATCGAACACCTGTTCGGCGCTACGGACGATGGTCGCATTCCGGTCATCGGCATCGCTGGCACCGGCGGCACGCGACTGGCTGCGCGGGTCGTCGCCCACCTGCTCCAGATGTCCGGGCAAAAGGTGGGGCTCGCCTGCCGGGACGGCCTCTTCCTGGGCTCGCGCTGCATCGATCACCGCGACAGCGCGAATTTCCTGGCAGGCCAGCGACTGCTCGTGAACCGCGCGATCGAGTCGGCGGTGATCGAAAACGGACTCGATGTGCTCCTCGATCAGGGGCTTGCTTACGACTGGTGCCAGGTGGGCGTCATCACACGCATGAATCCCGACCGTCTGGTGCCCGAGCGCTACATCGATTCAGTCGAGCAGCTCTACAAGGTTTTTCGCACCCAGGTCGACATCGTTCTTGAAAAGCATGGCACTGCAGTGCTGAACGCCGACGACGATCAGCTGGTTGAAATGGCTTCGCTCAGTAAAGGCCATGTGATGTATTTCAGCGCCAACGCTGCAGCCACCGTGCTGGCGAGTCATGCCGCAGCGGGGGGACGCGCGGTGGTCCTCACGGAAGGCCTGATCAGGCTGCTCGAGGGCGAGCGCGAAATCGCCCAACTCCGCGCGGGCACGCTCGAACTGCCCATCGAAGGCGACCCCCGCTCCGCCGACGACGGGCTGCTCGCGGCGATCGCGGCTGCATGGGCCATTGGCATCCCGCCCGAGCGCATCCAGGCGGGCCTGGAAACACTCGAGCCCATGCCCGCGCCACAGGTCGCCGCCTGAGGCTCGCCGCCCGCCTTCTGTCCGATCTCACCCGCGCCCACCCCTCGCACGCAGGAACCTGCCGATGGACGTCAACCGAATCCGCGCGCTTCGCGGTCCGAATCTCTGGAGCCGACATACTTCGATCGAAGCGATCGTGCGCTGCGCGCCCGACGAACTGTCGATCGACCGGATCCCCCGCTTTGAGGTGCGGCTGCGCGCCCGGTTTCCGCTGATCGGTGCCATCCGCTCGATCGGATCGCGCGATGACGTACCGATCGCACAGGCGCTGCAATTCGCCGCGCTCCGCCTGCAAGCCCAGGCGGGATGCCCGGTCACCTTCAGTCGCACCACGCCCACTCGGGAGCCGGGCCTCTTCCAGGTGGTGTTCGAGTACACCGAGGAACCGGTCGGTCGGCTGGCGCTCCAGCTTGCCGAGGCGCTCTGCCTCGCCGCGCGCGACGACCAGCCCTTTGACCTCGAGGCAGCCCTCAACCAGCTGCGCGCGCTCGACGAGGATATCCGGATGGGCCCCAGCACCGGGTCGATCGCCGATGCTGCGCACGCCCGTGACATCCCCATCCGCCGTCTGACCGAAGGCAGTCTGGTGCAGTTCGGCTGGGGCAGCCGCGCGCGACGCATCCAGGCGGCCGAGATCGATGCCACGAGCGCCATCGCCGAATCAATCGCGCAGGACAAGGAACTCACCAAGAAACTGCTTGCCGCCGCGGGCGTGCCGGTCCCGGAGGGCCGGGTCGTGCGTTCCACCGACGAGGCCTGGGCCGCGATGCGTGAGCTCGCCTCGCCGGTCGTGGTCAAGCCGCGCGATGGCAATCAGGGTAAGGGCGTCACCGTCAACATCGTGAGCCGTGACCATCTCGAAATCGCCTTCAACGCCGCATCGCAGTTCAGCTCCAACATCATGGTCGAGCGCTTCATTCCCGGGCACGATCATCGGCTGCTGGTGGTGGGCGATCGGCTGATCGCGGCCGCGCGTCGCGATCCGCCGCACGTCATCGGCGACGGCGTACAGACCATTCGTCAGCTGGTCGAGGAAATCAATCGCGACCCGCGGCGCGGCGAGGGGCACGCCACCTCACTTACCAAAATTCGTCTGGACGAAATCGCTCACGCCCGCATGCGCGTGCAGGGCTTTGAGGCCGACTCGATACCACCCAAGGGCGCGCGAGTGGTACTGCGCAACAACGCCAATCTCAGTACCGGCGGCAGTGCCACCGATGTCACCGACGATGTCCATCCCGACCTCGCGGCGCGCGCAATCGAAGCAGCGCAGATGGTGGGTCTCGAAATTGCCGGGGTCGACGTGGTGTGCCAGACGGTTCAACAGTCGCTGGAGGAACAGGGCGGCGCAATCGTCGAGGTCAATGCCGCGCCGGGCCTGCGCATGCACATCAGCCCTTCCTACGGCAAGGGGCGCGAGGTGGGCGAGGCGATCGTGCGCCTCCTCTATGGCGATGCCGAAAGCGGACGTATTCCGGTCGTTGCGGTCACCGGCACCAACGGCAAGACCACCACCGTTCGTCTGATTGCCCATCTGATCGCGCAATCGGGCCTGCGCGTGGGCATGACCAATACCGACGGCGTTTATGTGAATGGCGTTCAGACCGATAGCGGCGATTGTGCGGGCCCTCGCAGCGCCCGCAACGTGCTAATGCACCCCGAGGTGGACGCCGCAGTATTCGAAACCGCGCGCGGTGGCATTCTGCGCGAAGGCCTGGGCTTTGACCGCTGCCAGGTGGCCGTGGTGACCAACCTCGGTAAGGGCGACCACCTGGGCATCAACCATATTGATTCGATCGATGACCTTGCGCTCGTCAAGCGGGTGATTGTTGCCAACGTTGCACCCAACGGATTTGCCGTCCTGAATGCGGCCGATCCCATGGTCGCCTCGATGCAGACGGTCTGCCCAGGAGGCACGATCTTCTTTGCTCGCGACAGCGCCCTCCCGGCGATGCGGCGCCAGGCCGCCACCGACCAGCGGGCCGTGCGGCTGGACGGCCAGTCAATCGTCGCGCTACAGGGCACGCGCGTGGTTCATCGCTTCGACCTCACACGCATACCGCTCACGGGGGGCGGTGCGATTCCGTTTCAGATCGATAACGCAATGGCCGCGGTCGCGGCGGCCTGGGCGCTGGGGCTCGACTGGGCACTGATCGCCGACGGCCTTGCCACATTCGACAGCAATCCCGACACCGTTCCGGGCCGCTTCAATCGCTTCAGCTACCGCGGCGCCACCGTCATCGCCGATTACGGCCACAACCCCGATGCGATTCTCGCGCTGTCCCAGGCAATCGATGCGATGCCTGGCGGGCACCGCTCGATCGTAATCAGCGCCGCCGGCGACCGCCGCGACCAGGACATCATCGAGCAAGGTGAAATCGTTGGCCGATTTTTCGATCACGTCATCCTGTACCAGGACGCCGCACAGCGCGGCCGTGCCGATGGCGAGGTCATGGGGCTTCTGCGCCAGGGACTCGCGAATGCGCCGCGCACCACCCGGATTGAGGAAATCCGCGGCGAGTTTCTTGCCATCGACACCGCACTCGGCGAGCTGAAACCCGGTGACGTCTGTCTGGTGCTGATCGATCAGGTGGACGAGGCGCTGGCCCACCTCACTCAGCGGGCAACAAACGCCGCAGCCGATCGCGCGCTGAACCCCTGAGCGCCATTCGGACTTTGCCGCGTGTTTCCCCTCAACTCGGTATTCTGAAAACCCGGTCCCGCCCAGACGGCCCACATCCCTCTAAACAGGAAATCTGATGGTCGAGCGAATTGAAAAATATGGCCTGCGCGTTGCCCGCAGCCTTCATGACATGATCGAACAGGAAGCGCTGCCCGGAACCGGTGTTGCACCTGAGCGATTCTGGCGGGGGTTTTCGGAGCTGATCCACGGCATGGCGCCACGTAACCGAGCGCTGCTCGCCCGTCGCGATGAACTGCAGGCCAGAATCGATGACTGGCATCGCGCGCGCGCCGGCCAGCCACACGACGCGGTCGCCTACAAGGCATTCCTGATTGAAATCGGCTACCTGGTCTCTGAGGGGTCCGATTTTCAGATTGAAACCG
>JALREG010000076.1 GCA_023253905.1 Burkholderiaceae bacterium | reverse complement strand
GAAGCGCTGTCCTCGGTTGGCGTACAGGGCATCACCGTCACCGAGGTCAAGGGCTTTGGTCGCCAGAAGGGCCACACCGAACTCTATCGGGGCGCGGAATACGTCGTTGACTTCCTGCCCAAGGTCAAGATCGAGGCGGCGGTGGCCGACGATCTCGCCGAGCGCGCGGTTGAGGCGATCGAAGGCTCGGCTCGCACCGGAAAAATCGGTGACGGGAAGATTTTCATCTACGACCTGGAACAGGTCGTCCGGATCCGCACGGGCGAGACCGGTAATCAGGCCCTGTAAGCGCCCAGACGGAGAGACCACTATGACTACCCTTATTCGAATGCTGGCGCTCGTCGCGGCGCTGTTCTTCGCGCCCATGGCGCCGACCCTTGCCTCGGCGCCCGCCTCGGGCGAATCCGCGCTCGCCTCGTCGGTGGCATCGCAGGGCGCGGTGCTCCTCGCGCAGGCGAGCCCAACCGCACCGCTGTTGCTTGCTCAGGCCAGCGCGCCTGCAGCCGCACCCGCCGCAGAGGCCAAGCCCGCGGAGGTAACCCCGCCCACCCCGAACAAAGGGGACACCGCGTGGATGATCGTCGCGACGCTGCTCGTGACCCTCATGTGCATCCCCGGACTTGCCCTCTTCTATGGCGGCCTCGTGCGCGCGAAGAACATGCTGTCGGTGCTGATGCAGGTGTTTACCATCTTTGCCGTGATCAGCGTGCTCTGGGCGATTTACGGCTACACGCTTGCGTTTGGCGGCGATGGCAGTTTCTATGGCACCTTCGATAAGCTGTTCCTGAAAGGCGTCACGCCCGACACGGTCGCTGCCACCTTCAGCAAAGGCGTGGTGATCCCGGAACTCATCTTCGTGGCGTTCCAGGCAACTTTTGCCGCAATCACCTGCGCGCTGATTGTGGGCTCAATTGCCGAACGTGCGCGTTTCTCGGCGGTCATTCTGTTCTCGGTTCTGTGGTTCACGTTCTGCTACATCCCGATGGCGCACATGGTGTGGTACTGGGCCGGTCCGGATGCGATCACCGACGAGAAGTCGCTCGAGGCCGTCACGGCCGCTGCCGGCTTCCTGTGGGCCAAGGGTGCCCTTGACTTCGCGGGCGGCACGGTGGTGCACATCAACGCCGGTGTGGCTGGTCTGGTGGGTGCCTATGTGATTGGTAAGCGTGTGGGCTATGGCCGTGAGGCGATGGCACCGCACTCGCTCGTGATGACCATGATTGGCGCATCGCTTCTGTGGGTGGGCTGGTTCGGCTTTAACGCGGGCTCCAACCTCGAAGCCAATGGCACCACCGCGCTTGCGTTCGTGAACACGCTCTTTGCCACGGCAGCGGCGACCGTTGCCTGGATGTTCGGCGAGTGGACCAGCAAGGGCAAGCCCTCGATGCTGGGCGCGGCCTCCGGTGCAGTCGCGGGGCTGGTGGCGATCACGCCGGCGTGTGGCTTTGTGGGTCCGATGGGCGCGCTCATCATCGGCCTGGTGTCGGGCGTGCTCTGCCTCTGGGGCGTGAACGGTCTGAAGCGCATGCTGGGCGCTGATGATTCGCTCGACGTGTTCGGCGTGCACGGCGTGGGTGGCATTGTTGGCGCCATCCTGACCGGCGTCTTCGCCTCGCCCACGCTCGGTGGCACCGGCATCTTCGATTATGTGAAGAATGCGGCCAACCCCGAGTATTCGGTCGGGTCCCAGGTCTGGATTCAGTTGCAGGGTGTTCTGATCACTGTTGTGATGTCGGCGGTGGTCGCTTTCATCGCCTTCAAGATCGTAGATCTTCTGATCGGTCTGCGGGTTCCTGAAGACGAGGAACGCGAAGGTCTCGACATCTCCTCTCACGGCGAGACGGCCTACCACCGCTGATCGGTTCTCGGCGGGTCGATAGCGGGACGCGCGAAGAGCGCGTCCCGTTTCATTTGACTGGCTGCGAGCAGAGGACCCCCGGGGCCAAGTAGAATCGGGGTCCGTCAGCCAACCGATCAGGTGGCCGCACGCGAGGCTTGCAGGGTGCCTCGCGCAGCGTCTGCTCCGCACCCATGGTCCCGCATCTCGTTACCGCACAGTCTGGCCCGCTCCTCGATCTCGAGCGCCGGATGCTTGCTGCCACCGCCCAGATCGAACGCTGGTTCCGACTCGAGTGGCAGGATCACACGCCGCCGTTCTACGGTTCGGTGGATCTGCGTAATGCCGGCTTCAAGCTCGCCCCCGTTGATACCAATCTGTTTCCGGGGGGCTTCAACAATTTGTCGGAGCCTATGCTGCCGCTCGCTGTGCAGGCGGCCATGGCCGCCATCGAAAAATACTGCCCCGATGCGCGCAACCTTCTACTGATCCCCGAGAACCACACCCGCAATACCTACTATCTGCAAAACGTGGCGCGGCTTTGCCAGATCCTTCGGCAAACCGGCCTCGATGTCCGGCTGGGCTCGCTCAACCCCGAGATCACTGGTCCCACCGACCTTGAGCTGCCCGACGGCCAGACCCTCCATCTCGAGCCGCTGCAGCGCAAAGCGCGTCGCATCATGCTCGACGGGTTTGATCCCTGCGCCATCCTGCTCAACAACGACCTCTCTGCGGGCACCCCCGAGCAGCTCACCGATCTGTCCGAGCAGGTGTTGTTGCCGCCGCTCCATGCGGGTTGGTCGGTTCGTCGCAAGACCCGCCACTTTGCCGCCTACAACGAGGTCGCCAAGCGTTTTGCCAAGCTGCTTGATATCGACCCCTGGCTTGTCAATCCCTATTTCGCAGCCTGCACCCAAATCGATTTCCAGGCGCGAGAGGGTGAGGAGTGTCTGGCGACGGGGGTCGAGACGCTGCTGCGGCAGATTCGCGCGAAGTATCGTGAATATGGCATCGACGAAACGCCGTTCGTGATCGTGAAGGCCGATGCGGGCACCTACGGCATGGGCGTGATGTCGGTCAAGGATCCCGCTGAAGTGCGCAATCTCAATCGCAAGCAGCGCAACA
>JALREG010000038.1 GCA_023253905.1 Burkholderiaceae bacterium | reverse complement strand
TCGTGACCGGTATTTTCCTGGTCATGCACTACAAGCCCGATGCGGCCCTGGCCTTTGGCTCGGTCGAGTACATCATGCGCGATGTGCCCTGGGGCTGGCTGGTGCGCTACCTGCATTCCACCGGCGCCTCGGCATTCTTTGTGGTGGTTTACCTTCACATGTTCCGCGGCCTCATCTATGGCTCCTACCGGAAGCCGCGTGAGCTGGTCTGGATTTTCGGCTGTCTCATCTTCCTTTGCCTGATGGCCGAGGCGTTCTTCGGTTATCTGCTTCCGTGGGGTCAGATGTCCTACTGGGGCGCGCAGGTCATCGTGAACCTGTTCGCCGCCATTCCCTTTATCGGCCCGGAACTGTCGATCTGGATTCGCGGCGACTACGTGGTGGGTGATGCCACCCTCAACCGATTCTTCGCGTTCCACGTCATTGCCATCCCGCTGGTGCTGCTGGGTCTGGTGGCCGCGCACATCGTGGCGCTCCACGAAGTCGGCTCCAACAACCCCGACGGTGTCGATATCAAGGCCAAAAAAGACGCCAACGGCGTGCCGCTTGATGGCATTCCCTTCCACCCCTACTACACGGTGCACGACATTCTGGGCGTGTCGGTGTTTCTCATCGCGTTCTCGGCCATTGTTTTCTTCGCGCCCGAGGCGGGGGGCTACTTCCTCGAGTACAACAACTTCATTCCGGCTGATCCGCTCAAAACGCCGGCCCATATCGCGCCGGTCTGGTATTTCACGCCCTACTATTCGGTGCTGCGTGCTGTCACCGACGACTTCCTCATGTACTGGATGACCCCGTTCCTCGCGCTCTACGCGCTGCTGGTGCTGGGCACTGCGCGCCAGGCTAGCGTCAAGGTCATTACCCTGGCTGCGGTGGTGGTCCTGATTGCCGGCTTTTTCCTGGTCGAGGCCAAGTTCTGGGGGGTGGTGGCAATGGGTGCTGCGGTGCTCATCCTCTTTGCCATGCCCTGGATCGACCACAGTCCCGTACGATCCATCCGCTATCGGCCAGGCTGGCACAAGTGGGTCTACGGCGTGTTCGTGGTGGTGTTTCTGGTGTTGGGATACCTCGGTGTTCAGCCGCCTGAAGAACTGCGGAATCTGGTTGCCAAGATCGGCACGCTCCTTTACTTCGCCTTCTTCATGCTGATGCCCTGGTGGAGTTCAATGGGCGAATTCAAGAGCGCGCCAGACCGCGTCACGTTTGCAGCGCACTGACCGCTGGAGTCCCCAGAAAATGAAAACACTGTTCGCTCGGTTGGCTGCGCTTCTGGCCTCCGCTGTCATCGCCGGGACGGCCGCTGCCGCAGGGGGCTCGTCCTTCCCGCTCGATCGTTTCCCGGTGGAAAAACTCACGGAGCAGCCATCGCTCCAGAATGGCGCCAAGCTGTTCGTCAACTACTGTCTCAACTGTCACGGCGCCTCGGCGATGCGCTACAACCGGTTGCGTGATATCGGTCTGTCAGAAGATCAGATCAAGCGACACCTCTTGTTCACCGCTGATAAGGTGGGCGAGCCCATGAAGGTTGCCATGCGTGCTGCGGACGCCAAGGAGTGGTTTGGCGCGCTGCCGCCCGATCTTTCGGTCATTGCGCGCGCGCGCGCATCGCCTGACGGGTCTGGCTCCGACTGGCTCTATACCTATCTGCGCGCCTACTACCGTGACGGCACACGCTCAACCGGTTGGAATAACGCACTGTTCGAAAACGTCGGTATGCCTCATGTGCTCTGGCCCATGCAGGGCTCGCGTGGCGCAACCATCGAGGATATTCGAGAATCACGTGATCCCAAGACCGGAAAGTCCGAGGGTTTTGTGCGCACCACAGTCAGTTTTGATGCGCAGGGTCATCGCACGGAAGCGACCGATAAGGTCACCGGTGGTCATCCGCACGCCGGCAAAACCATCAAGCTCGGTAAGCTCGAAGGCGGTGGCGTATCGTCTGCCGAGTATGACTCACAGGTGGGCGATCTGGTTGCGTTCATCACCTACATGTCCGACCCCAGCGCAGGAACCCGCGTTCGGCTCGGTGCCTGGGTTCTAATGTTTCTCGCGCTGTTCACGCTGTTTGCCTGGAACCTGAACCGCGTCTACTGGAAAGACGTCAAATAGACGGTGCTACCGTCGTCCCCGGCGTGGTGATACGGTCAGCCTGCTGACCGTTGCCACGCTTTCCCTTTCGGTCGAGCATTCACGGAAGCCGCCCGCCATGATGGTCCTGTACTCCGGAACCACCTGCCCGTTTTCTCAGCGCTGCAGACTCGTGCTGTTTGAAAAAGGCATGGACTTTGAAATTCGAGACGTAGATCTCTACAACAAGCCTGAAGACATCTCGATCATGAATCCGTACGGCCAGGTCCCTATCCTGGTCGAGCGCGACCTGATTCTCTACGAATCGAACATCATCAATGAATACATCGATGAGCGGTTCCCGCACCCACAGCTGATGCCGGCCGATCCGGTGATGCGCGCTCGGGCCCGCCTGTTTCTGTTCAATTTCGAGCGCGAGCTGTTCGTGCATGTGCAGGTGCTGGAGCGGCGCGACGCGTCCAAAGATGCGCAAAAATTGCAGGACAAAGCGCGTCAGCAGATTCGGGATCGGCTCACGCAGCTCACGCCCATCTTCATCAAGAACAAGCACATGCTGGGTGAAGACTTCTCGATGCTGGATGTTGCGATCGCGCCGCTTCTCTGGCGCCTCGACCACTACGGCATTGAAATGCCCAAGACTGCGGCGCCGCTCCTGCGTTATGCCGAGCGTATTTTTTCGCGGCCCGCTTATATCGAGGCGCTCACGCCCTCAGAGAAGGTGATGCGTCGTTGAATCGGTCGCGCGGTGGCGTCGGGCCCTGGCTGAGGGCCGCGCCGTCGTCTCGTCAACCGGACGCCCTGCACAACCATGGCTGAGCTGTCGACCAAGCCCTACCTCATTCGCGCGATCCACCAGTGGTGCGAGGACAGCGGCTATCGCCCGTATCTCGCCGTCATGGTTGATGAGCGAACCCAGGTTCCGCGCGAGTTTGTCCGCAATGGCGAAATCGTTCTCAATGTTTCCGCGGTAGCGACCAACCGGCTACAGTTGGGCAATGAGCTGATCGAATTCGAAGCCCGGTTCTCCGGCACGGTTCGACAGGTGTCGATCCCGATCGAGAACGTGTCGGCAGTGTATGCGCAGGAAACCGGTCACGGCATGGCGTTTGATGTACCCAAGCCGCTTGCGCTCCCACCCGGGCGCGGGGTGCCGGCATCTGGCGGAGCCAACAAGGACGCACCGGTCGTCGGAGCATCGTCCCCCCGCCCTGTGTCGCGACCCAAGCTGGTCCCGCGTCCGACGCAACCGTCCGATGCTTCGGATGCGCCGTCCTCGGATGCCGCAGCTACGGGCGCCGCCGCAGCCGCCCCAGGAGTCGACGCTTCACCGGCAGCGCCTGGGCGAGCGGCGCCTGCGCGCGCTGCATCCGAACCCGAGGCCGCACCCATAAGCGGTCCGGCCCCAGGTTCAGCGCCGGTCCTGCAGGCGGTTGAATCGAACACACCGCCGGGGCGCACGCCGCGGTCGGCGTCGCCCAAGGCGCGTCGGCGAGGCAAGCTGTCCGCGGTGCCTGATGGTGCGCCGGCTGGAAGCGATGCCCCAGGCCCGATCATGACGGCGCCCGGGCTAACGCAAGCCCCTGCAGCGCCTCGGCCGGCGGGCGCCGAGGCGACACCTGCAGACGGTTCGAGCTCGTCGTCGTCGACCGGATCGGCCCCTGATGAGCCGCCGCCATCGCCACCAGTCCGTCCGCAGTTAAAACGCATCAAATAACCGCAGCGCGGCGTATTATCCGCAGCGCGCGGGGCACAGCATCGCCGGCTTAGCTCAGTTGGTAGAGCAACCGCCTTGTAAGCGGTAGGTCACCTGTTCGAGTCAGGTAGCCGGCACCACCGATCTCAGTCTGTCACCCTCGCGCACTGAACGACCCTGTCGCCAGGCGATGGGGGTGAGCACCACGCAGTTGGCCCAGGAGATTTTGATGAGCATTGCATCTTCGATTCGGCGGCGCCTGGCCGCTGTCGCGCTTGGCGCAGCGGCGCTGTCATCGGGTGGGTTTGCACTCGCGCAGGAATGGCCCTCACGGCCCGTGCGGCTCATCAATCCCTTTACCGCCGGCTCTGCGGTGGATGTGGTGGCGAGGCTGATTGCAGCCCGCTTGTCCCAGAACATGAACGTGCAGTTCATTGTTGAGAATCGCACTGGCGCCTCGGGCAACATCGGCACCGAAGTCGCCGCGCGCGCGCGGCCCGACGGCGAAACATTCCTGGTGGGATCGCCCGGCACCATGGCGATCAACCCCTGGCTATTCAAGTCGCTGCCCTACGACGCGGAGAAAGACTTTGTCGCGGTAACCGTGCTGGTGAGTTTTCCGCAGGTGAT
>JALREG010000407.1 GCA_023253905.1 Burkholderiaceae bacterium | reverse complement strand
CGTCGCCCGCCACCACGTTCGGCCACCTTGATGCCACCGTGGTGTTGTCGCGCGACATCGCCGCGCTCGGTATCTACCCCGCCGTGGATCCGCTCGACTCCACCAGCCGCCAGCTCGACCCGTACGTGATCGGTGAAGAGCACTACAGCACCACCCGCCGGGTGCAGGCCACGCTCCAGCGCTACAAGGAATTGCGCGACATCATCGCGATTCTGGGCATGGACGAGCTCTCGCCTGAAGACAAGCTGGCTGTGGCGCGCGCCCGCAAGATTCAGCGCTTCCTGTCGCAGCCCTTCAACGTGGCCGAGGTGTTCACCGGCAGCCCGGGCAAGATCGTGGCGCTCAAGGACACCATCCGCGGCTTCCAGATGATCGTCAATGGCGAGTGCGACCACCTGCCCGAGCAGGCCTTCTACATGGTCGGCACGATCGAAGAAGCCTTCGAAAAAGCCAAGACCCTCCAGTAACCCTGCCAAGGATAGCGGCCCATGGCCAACACCATTCAGGTTGACGTCGTCAGCGCCGAGGCCTCGATCTTCGAGGGGCAGGCCGAGTTCGTGGCGCTGCCGGGTGAGTCGGGCGAGCTGGGCATCTACCCCCAGCACACACCGCTCATCACCCGCATCCGGCCGGGTGCGGTACGCATCAAGGTTGCGGGGCAGGCTGACGAGGAGTTCGTGTTTGTGGCGGGGGGCATCCTCGAGGTGCAGCCCAACCGCGTAACCGTGCTTGCTGACACCGCCATCCGCGGCAGGGATCTCGACGAGGCCAAGGCTGAAGCGGCCAAGAAAGCCGCCGAAGAGGCGCTCGCCAACCGCTCGGGCGAAATCGACTATGCCAAGGCGCAGGCCGAACTCGCTACCGCGGTGGCCGAGTTGGCTGCACTACGGAAGTTCCGCAACAAGCGCTAGCGCGAAGCCGCAGAACAGCCTGCGGCGAAGCGGCGCCCCCGTCCGTCGGGGTCACCCATTGAGGGTCTGACCTGGGTCAGCCTCCCCAGGTCTTCGCTTGATCGGGGTGGTGAGATGACTCGCGCAAGCCCCGCAGTATCGGTCCGACCTCACAAGGACGACCGATGGCTGACGCGCTTACTCCTGCCGCACCGGGCTCGCATCGGGCCCCCCATGCCCCTGATCCCACCAGCGCAACATTGACGCTTGCCCGCGCCGACGCGGGCGAACCGGGCCGGAAACCAGGCGCAATACCCGATCCTCAGCCGGCGCTCGTCGCATGCCTGGGGACCCGGCCGGAAATCATCAAGATGGCGCCGGTTTGCCGCGCACTTCGCGCGGCCGGTCTCCCGTTGCGGGTCCTGCACACGGGGCAGCACCGGGAGCTGGCCGCGTCGATGTACACGGAGCTCGATCTGATCCCGGATCACGCGCTTCCCCTGGTCCGCGAAAACGACAGCATCGCCGCGCTTGCCGCCGGGTTGATCCAGGCCATCGACCCGGTGCTCACGCATTGGCGACCCGCGGCGCTGCTGGTGCATGGTGACACCAGCAGCGCCGCGATGGCGGCCCTCGCCGGCTTCTGGCGTGGCATCCCGGTGGCCCATGTCGAAGCGGGTTTGCGCTCGCATCAGGCACGAGATCCGTTTCCCGAAGAAATGAACCGTGCACTCATCGCGCGCGTGGCGAACTGGCACTTCGCGCCAACCCCCGCAGCCGTCGCGAACCTGCGCGCTGAAGGCATCGCGGGGCGCGGCGTCTTTCAGGTTGGCAATACCATCGTGGATGCCACGCTCCAGGCACTCGACCGGATCGGAGAAGTCAATCCGCTTGCAGCGGCGCGACCCGGCTCGAGGCTGATCGTGGTGACCGCACACCGGCGCGAGAACTGGGGCCCGCCGATACAGGGCTTCATCAGGGCGCTCGGCGCGGTGCTCTCGGCCCACGCCGATCTCGAAGTGGTGTGGACGCTGCACGCCAATCCGGCGCTCGCAAGCGACGTGCGAGCCGTCCACGCGAGCCTGCCGCCCGAGCCCGCCTCGCGCCTCCATCTGGTGCCGCCGCTTGATTACCTGCGAATGATCTCGCTCCTGCAGGCGGCCTGGCTGGTGCTCACCGATTCAGGGGGGATTCAGGAGGAGGCGTGTGCCTTGCGCGTGCCGGTACTAGTGCTCCGCCACACCACCGAGCGTCCGGAACTGATTGAAGCGGGCGCGGGGCGGCTGATCGGCACCGATCCGCTCAGGGTGGCCGCTGAGGTTGAACGGCTGTGGCGCGAACCGGCACTGCACCGCGCGATGCGGGCGGTTCAAAACCCGTTTGGCGACGGGATGGCAAGCCAGCGGATCGCAGCCGTCCTGTCGCAGTGGTATTTCGCCGCGCGGCGCCGTGCGGTGCCGATCTCCCAGGAGGGGGCCGCGCAGCCCCCCGCCGGTACGGGCGTCCCGTTTCAGCGTCCGGGTGTGTCAGCGTGATGGCGGCCCCCGATTTTCTGCTTGATATGGCTGGTTCACTCGCCATGTACCACGCCCTGCTGCAGGGCGCCCTCACTGCGCTCGCTCTGCTTTACCTGCTCTCCGGGGTAGATGATCTTTTCATCGACGCGGTGTATTGGCTGCGTGCGCTGCGACGTGCAACCTGGCGACGCCACCGGATCCGACAACTTGCGCCGGACGCGCTCGCCGCGAGGCCCGAGCAGCTGACCGCCATCATGATCCCCGCCTGGGAAGAGGCGGCCGTGCTCGAATCGATGCTCGCCCGCCTGACCCAGACCATCGATTACCAGCGCTATCGGGTCTATGTCGGCGTCTACCCCAATGATGCGGCAACCCGACTTGCGGTGGGTCGCGCTGCAGCCGCGGACTCGCGTATCCGCACGGTGGTGCTTGACCATGATGGGCCGACGGTGAAGGCGGACTGCCTGAACGGCATCTGGCGCGCGATCGCGCGCGATGAAGCGGCTCAAGGCGAGCCGTTTGGCATCTATGTGATGCAGGACTGCGAAGATGTGATCGACCCGCTCGCCTGCAGGCTCTTCAACTGGCTGATCCCGCGCAAGGACATGGTGCAGCTGCCGGTGCTGTCGTTGCCGCGTCGCTGGTGGCAATTCACCGGCGCGCACTATCTGGATGAATTCGCGCAGCAACATCTTAAAGATCTTGTGGTGCGCGAGGTGCTCGGGCGAGGCCTTCCCGCAGCCGGCGTGGGGGTGGCGTTTAGCCGGCGCGCGCTTCAGGCGCTCGCGCAGAGCGACCCGGACGGCGTGCCCTTTCGAACGGACTCGCTCACTGAGGACTATGACCTGGGCCTGCGGCTTCGGTCGCTCGGCTACCAGCAGATTTTTGCGCGCTTCTGGGTGACGCGGACCCATGTTGCGCTCGACCCCCAGACGGGCGCAGTACGTCCCGAGCAGCGGCGCGAACTGGTATGCGTGCGCGAATATTTTCCGTCGACGCTGCGCGCGGCGGTGCGGCAGAAGGCGCGCTGGGTCGTGGGCATTGCGCTACAGGGCTGGCGCACCTGGGGCTGGCGCGCAGACTGGACGGGCCGCTATCTGCTGATGCGCGACCGGAAGGTGCTTCTCATGAGCCTGGTCGGGATCGCGGCCTATCTGGTGTTCTTCCTGATTGCAGCGCACTGGGCCTGGAACTGGCTAAAGACCGGGCAGTCGGCTGCGCTTGCGCTGCGGGATCCGGGAGGCTGGCTTTCAGCGCTACTCATCGCCAACCTGGTCCTCCTCGGACTGCGGGCGTTGCAGCGCGCGCTCTGCACCGGTCTTCTCTATGGTCCGTTCGAGGCGCTCTTATCGCTCCCGCGCATGGTCTGGGCAAGCGTGATCAACATCCTCGCAACGCTACGCGCGCTGCGTCTGTGGCTGGGACACCTGGCGACCGGCGAGCCGATTGGCTGGGACAAGACCGTGCATCAGTTTCCGGAGGTAACGCCGCTGCCCGTCATGGCGGCTGCCGTCGTGCGGTCCGATGAGCCTGCCCGAGCGGTGAGTGCACCGCCGCCGGGCTTGGCTGTCGATGACGCCTCGCATCGCGATCGCCGATCGGCGGGCGGTCGTCCACCTGTTCCCTTTTCGACCAACGATGGAGCCCGATCATGAATTCCTGGCAAGCCCGCTGCACGATCCCGCGCGCCGTGCGCTGGACCACCCCCTTCGTCGTCGCGATCGGAATTGCCGGCTGCGGGGGGACCGAGTCGCCCCCGGCCGCGTCTGGCGCGATCGATGCGAGCCGCGTCACGACGCCAGCACCAGTGGCCACACCCGCTGAGTCAGCGACCCCTTCGTCACAGTCGATCGACCGGCTCGTATCGCCAGCGACCGCCGCACCGGGGCCCGGCGGACCGCAGACCCAGGTGTTTGTTGCTGGCGTGCTTCCGAGAGCAAAGCCTTCGTCGCAGGCCACTGTCGGCGGCTCCGAGCGCGCCGACACCCCGGCGCGCTGGCTCGATGCCGATCTGCCACAGGGCACGCCCGGTCAGCCGGTGGTCGTGGTGGTGCCCGGCGCGCTTCCGAAAGAGGCTGCCTCGCTCGGCCTCGAGCGAAGCGCTGTTCAGCGCCTGGCGCGTTAGGCCGTCCCGTCCGATTGACCTCAAGGAGTCATGAACATGTCTACGCTTCCAATGCGCACGCACCCGCGCCTGCTCGCGCTTCTGGCGGTGGTCATCGCGCTCGCGCTGGCCCTCGCTTCGCTACCCGTGCGGGCGCAGCAGCCACCGCCCGTGCTGGTGCTCTACGACGCCCCCGCTGCATCGCCCTACTCCAAGCTTGGGCGGGCCTACGCAATCATGCTGGCGAACCTTCTGGGGCGCTGGGATTCGCCGGTCGTCACCCAGCCGGTCGAGACCTATCGCGCAGGCACGATCAGCGGCTATCGCGCGACGTTCTATCTCGGCTCGCACTACGACAACCCGTTGCCAGCCGCGCTCCTTGCCGATCTTTCGACCACGTCCAACCCGGTGGTGTGGTTCCGTTACAACCTATGGCAACTTACCCAGACCACGGGCCTTGATCTGGCCGCGCGATTCGGCTTCCGGTTTGTTTCGAACCGCGGGCTGGAGGGTGATCCTGCGGCCGCGACGCCCGACTTCTTCGACACGGTGCACTACCGGGGACAGGCGCTCACCAAGTATTACGCGTTTGATCCTGCTGCCAATCAGGTGTTTGCAGACCCCGATATCGGGCTCACCGAAGTGATTGACCCGGGCCGGGTTCGCGTGCACGCCGAGATTGAGAACCGCGCCAATGGGCAGCGCGCGCCCTATGTGCTTCAGGCAGGCAACTTCTGGTACGTCGCCGACATGCCGTTCTCGTACATCGGTCCGCGCGACCGATATCTGGCCGTTGCCGACCTGCTGCATGAGGTGATGGCCACCAACCCGGCGGAACTGAGCGGACCGCGACAGGCGCTATTGAGGCTGGAGGACGTGAGCGCCATCACTGAGCCCGCCCACCTTGCGACGCTCGCCGCGCTAATGCAGCAATGGCAGGATCCGGTGACCGGCGCCGCGGCGCAGATCCCGTTTTCGATCGCGCTGATTTCGCGCTATCGCGATCCACTCGGCATCTATAACGGCGGCGTCTCGCAGGAGATCCGGCTTCGGAATGCCAAGGCGCTGCGTGCAGCGCTCAACGATGCGCTGGCGCGCGGGGGGCGCCTGGTGATGCACGGCTGGACGCATCAGTATTCGAATGTGCGCAATCCCTGGTCGGGGGTCAGCGGGGATGACTTCGAGTTCTGGGACATTGTTGGCAACCGGCCGCTACCCAAGGATTCGCTGCGTGATTGGCGCAGCTACATCGATTCGGGCATCAAGGAGCTGACCGGCGCGGGCTACAGCGCGTTTGCGTTCGAGATGCCGCACTACCGGGCCTCGCCCCGGGCCTATCGGGCCGTCGCCGAACGTTTCCGGGTGGGCTACGAGCGCGTTCACTATTACACCTCCGAGTCGCCAGTTCTCGACCCCACTTCAAGCGCGCGCGATTTCGCGGTCGGACAGTTCTTTCCCTATCCGATCAAGCGCGACTGGTACGGACGCAAGGTACTGCCCGAGAACCTCGGCAACATTGAGTACGACATCTCGGCCATCGATCCCAGTTCAAATCTGAGCTATGGGTGGGAGGAGCTCGCCAGAAACGCCGAGGTCCTGCACGCGGTGGTGCGCGACGGTACCGCGTCGTTCTTCTTCCATCCGTTCTGGCTGGGAACGTTTGTGCGACCCGATGGCGGCGTGTATCCGATCGATGCGCTCGGTGATTTGAGGCGGCTGCTCACTACGATCAACGCGCTGGGGTTTCGCTTCGTTGACCCGACCACGCTATGAGGGCGCGCTTGATGGCGGCGGGGTCGGTGGCGGGATGGGGCCCGCGAGCAGGACACTGGTGTACCGCTGCGGTGTTCTCGATGATGGTCACGCCGGCCGCACTCGCGGGACCGGTGGTGCCGGGCGAACCGGTCCCAGCTTCCCCGCCGGGCGCCCAGGCCAAGCCCGTCAAGTCGGGTAAGCCGGGGAAGTCCGCCAGGCTTGCCGCCGCTGCCGTGCCTGCGCTGGTGGCCGAAGCGCACGACCCCCGGGTTGAGCGCTGGGAACAGAGGCGCGCGCGCGGGCACACTCAGGCGCAACAGTCGGACTGGGTCAGTGCTGCACAGACCTTTACCGATCTCGCGCGCGAAACCGGAGCGCCGGCGGACCGGCTGGCCGCCATGCGTGCGCTCGCGCAGGTGGGCCGCCTCGAGGAAGCCATCGACGAGGGTGAGCGGTTGATGGGAGGGGCTCAGGCACTTGCCGGATCTGACCGCAACGCTTCGATGACTGAACTTGCGACGCTTCACGAGTCAAACGGCTATCGGCTGCGCCGCGCGGGCGCGCCCGCTGCGGCGGCCCGCGCCTTCGAGCGATCGCTTGAGCTTGACCCTTCTCGCGTACGGCTGCTCCCGGAGGCGGGCTATGCGCGGCTCGCGGCCGGGGACCGGGCGGGTGCCGCGGCGCGCTTCAGGCGGGCGATCGACCAGCTGCCCATGTCGGCGCTGGACGAGGTGCGTGCTGTGGCATCGGGGGCCGTGCCCGTGACCGCCTCCGCGGACGCATCCGGCGGCCCGACAACGAGCCCGTCTGGAGGCGAACCCGGTGCACTGTCGGGCGGTACACCCACTGCTTCGCCTGAGGGCTCGCTTCGCGAGCGGCTGCGGCGCGAGGTGCGCGAAGCGGAGCGTACCTGGACACTTTCCGCCTTCCAGGCCTGGCGGCCCCGTGGCTCGGCCGGTGCGTCGGGCGGCGGCGCAGCCGGTCTGCAGCGCGACGGACTGATTGCCGCACAGGGGGGAGCGGAGCTTGCCTGGCGGCTGCCCGAGATGCGCTCGGTGGCGGGCAATCGCGAGACCGAGTTATTTGCCCGGGCGCTCTGGTCACAGGAGGATGAGTCGCTAGCCATCAACGACCGATCGGTTCAGGGCGGGGTGGGTGTGCGCTGGCAGCCTCTGGTGGGTTCTGCATGGCGGCTCACGGCCGAGCGCCTGATCGCATTGGGTGAGGATGCGCGCGACGACTGGTTGTTGCGACTTGCCTGGGGAGCCACGCTTGGTAACGAGCCGGTACCCGGTCGTATAGCCTGGCCGGCGGGACAGCTCTACCTTGAGGCCGGGCGCTTCTTTCGCGATGGCGGCAGCACAGCGTTTTACGGCGAGGGTCGGCTCGGGTTTACGATGCCGCTCAATGGGGGCTGGACTGTGACGCCGCACGGGGTGGTGGCCGCGCGGGAGGTGCGCCCCGATCCGACCTCCGAGTCCTGGGCCGAGGCTGGCGTGGGGCTTGCGCTGCGACGGACGTTTGGCGGTACCACGTACTCGGCCGACCGGGGACGGATCGAGTGGCTCATGCAGTACCGCGCGCGGGTCTCGGGTGCGGGACGGCAGGGTTGGCTGTTCGCGGCTTCGGTGCTCTGGTAGATCGGGCGGGGGCAGGCCGGTCGACGCGGCGCGCGCTCGCCGCGATAATGGGCAGGTGTCGTGCCGACGCGGCACCGGACCCTGAAATCGGGTCTGCCAGACCAGTTAGACCCCACCCGGGAGCGCGCCGCCATGAGGCCATTCATTCGTTGTTGGTTGAGTCGCCGACTGCGAGGCGCTGTGTGCGGGGCGCTCGCCGCCGCGCCCGCGGGCTTCGCCTGTCAGAGGCGCTTGCGCAGTCGCCCGCTGCCGCCTCGCCGCGCTATGCGCGCATCATTCGAGCGACCAACATGAAAGTGGAATGACACCGTGCGCCGACCGAACTTCATCTTCATCGTGGCCGATGATCTCGGCTATGCCGACCTGGGCTGCTACGGGGGGCGGCCCGCGGCTTTCGGGCCCGTGTCGCCGGTTCTTGATGGACTCGCCGCGAAGGGGCTGCGCTTTACCCAGGGCTACAGCAACTCACCCGTGTGCTCGCCCACGCGCTTTGCGCTCATGACCGCGCGCTACCAGTATCGCCTGCGGGGCGGTGCCGATGAGCCGATCAATAGCCGCAGCCGTGGCAGTAGCGTGCTGGGGCTCCCGCCCGAGGTGCCTACGCTACCCTCGATGCTGCGCGAGGCGGGCTATCGCACGGCGCTGATCGGCAAGTGGCACCTGGGTTACCCGCCCTATTTCGGGCCGCTCCGCTCGGGCTACGAGGAGTTTTTTGGGCCCATGTCGGGCGGGGTCGATTACTTCACCCATTGCAGCAACGCCGGCGCCCATGATCTTTTCGAAGGGGAGGCCGAGCAGCACGAGCCGGGCTATCTCACCGACCTCCTGTCCAGGCGTGCGGCGCGCTGGGTGCGCGAGCGAAGCGCTGAGACCGCGGCCGGCCAGCCATTCATGTTGAGCCTTCACTACACCGCGCCGCACTGGCCCTGGGAGACGCGAGAGGATGCCGCCCTCTCGGAGACGGTGCGATCGAACCTGTTCCATCTGGATGGCGGCAGCATTCACACCTATCACCGCATGATTCATCACATGGACGAGGGCATCGGCTGGGTGGTGCAGGCGTTGCGCGAGACGGGGCAGCTCGACAACACGCTGATCGTCTTCACCAGCGACAACGGCGGCGAGCGGTTCAGCGACAACTGGCCCCTGGTAGGCGGAAAGATGGACCTCACTGAGGGGGGCATTCGCGTGCCATGGATTGCACACTGGCCGGCGGGCATTGCGCCGGGTGGCGTGAGCGAGCAGCAGTGTATGACGATGGATTGGTCGGCCACGCTTCTCGATCTGGGTGGCGCGCGGCCTCCAGCCGGGCATGCGCTCGATGGCGTGTCGCTCGCACCGGTACTGCGCGACGGCGCACAGTTGATACCGCGCGAACTGTTCTGGCGTATGAAGCATCGTGGCCAGCGCGCACTTCGCGAGGGCGCATGGAAGTATCTGCGGGTCGATGGCCATGACTATCTGTTCGATCTGTCGCGTGATGAACGCGAGCGGGCGAACCTCGGCGGGCGCGAGCCCGAGCGGATGCGCGCAATGCGCGCGCGCTGGGAGGCCTGGGAGCGTAGTGTGCCGCCGATTCCGGATGATGCCGTGGTGAGCCTGGGGTATTCGGCGGCGGACATGCCGCAGCGCTGAAAGCAGGGGTTTGATGCGAGATTCGAATCCGAGGCGAGGCCCGCGCAGCGAGTGTTATCGCCCGCGCCCCACATGGGGCGTGCCCGTTTCGCGAATCACTACGCCAGCTTCAGTGAAGGCAAGCCCGCGGCCGTAGATGGTCTGCACTGGAAGTTCGGACTCAAGCGTGTCACGGCAACGGATTCTCAGGCGGCGCAGCAGCGTCTCGACGCGGCGATAGTCAAAGGCCTCGGGTCTTGCGCCCTGGCTCTCCACCACGCGTTCCTTGGTCAGCACCTCGCCCGCCGGGCTCATTAACGCTTCGAGTAACAGTCGCTCGGAATGCTTGAGCAGCATGGTTTTGCCATTGGGCGCGGTCAGGGCCCAGGTCCGGGTGTTGAGCTGCCACGCCGGTGGCCTGGTGTCGGGTAGCGTCGATGCGCGCACGTCTGGCCCCGCGATGGCGGGTCCCAAGGCGAGGGAATGGATGCGCGCGAACAGTTTTCGGATGGTGAGCGCGAGCTCCTCGAGCGCGACCGGTTTGACGAGGTAGGCGTCGGCGCCCGCACGCAGACCGGTCACGCGCTGGGCGGGTGCGCCGCGGGCCGTGAGCATGATCACGCCACGCAGACCGAGCGGGGGAGCCGCTTCAAGCCAGCGCACGCCGTCGCCGTCGGGCAGGCCGAGATCGAGGACCACGATGTCGAAGTCATGGTCTGTCCGCCAGGCGTCCGCTTCGGCCAGCGTGCCGACGCCCGTGGCATCGATCGCCTCAAGCGACAGATAAGCCACGATGGCCTCCCGCAGATCGGGCTCATCTTCGATCACCAGCACGCTGGCGCGTTTGGCCTTCGTGGGGTCTGCCTGGGGAGCGAGCGGTGAGCTCATGCGCGCCCCGGCGGAATTCGGTCGGGGAACCAGACCGTGAATGTGCTGCCACGGCCGGGCTCGCTTTTAAGCTCGACATGCCCGTGATGCTGCTCGGCGATGTGGCGCACGAAATTCAGGCCCAAACCGATGCCGCTCACCCCGCCCTCGGGCCGCACCCGGAAATAGCGATCGAAGATCCGCTCATGCAGGAGCGGCTCGATGCCCTCGCCGCGATCCTGTACCGAAAGTCCGGTGAGGGTGGCGCCAGACTCATTGCGCTGTGAGTGGATTCGAATGACGATGGGTGATTGGGCCGGCGAATATCGGCAGGCGTTGCTGAGCAGATTCGTGAGTACGATCTCGAGCAGATCCCGATCGGCCCATAGGGTCGCCGCATCGTGAGCAACCTCCCAGCTGATCTGATGCCCGTCATAGCCATCCGGCTGCGTCGCAATCGCCTGCGCAAGCCAGGCTCGGCAGTCGATCGCCTCGATGGATGGAGGGCTGGACGAATTGAGGATCTGGTCCGATTTCAGCCAGGTGTCGGTGAGTTTGGCAAGACGCGCCACCTGCTGGCCAATGACCTGGGTGCGTGTCTGCACCGTGGCGTCCGATGCCTGCTTGCCGAGCAGGTCCGCCTGCGCGGAAATGACGTTCATCCCGTTTCTGAATTCATGCGAAACCAGCGCCGCAAAGCGCAGATATTCCGACAAGGTCCGGCGCTCGCTCTGAACGCTGTCGGCGAGTGCGCGTGTGCGCTCCTCGACTGCTCGCTCGAGCCGGCTTTCCTGGGCCTGGAGGACATCAATCACGCGCGCCTGCGCAGAGAGGCCCAGCTGTCGCTCCTCGCGCACAATGCTCGCCAGCATGAACGAGAGGAGCAGCATCTCGATCGCTGTGGAAATCTGTACCGCGTAGGCGGTCAGCGTATTGGTGGGGAGCCATCCGAGCATGCGTAGGGCACCCGCAGCGATGCCAACCGACAGCACCCCCCAGCTCAGCAGAAAATAGCTCCTCCCGGGGGTGGCGGTATGGCGCACACCCCAGGCGAGCGCGCCGATCAGCACGATCGCCGCCAGTCCAAGCGCGATCAGACCCTGAAACAGCCAGGTGGCCAGGGCGCTGTGCCCGGTGCTCGCAAGCATGATCCCGGCGTGAATCGCACCCAGCACAGCCCCCCCCTGCGCGAGGCGGTCCAGCCAGACCGGTGCGGCGCTTCGGGAATTCAGGACGCTCCGGGCGAGAAGCAGGAGGGCCGCCATCGTCAGCGACAGAAAGACACCCGAGGACACCTCATCAAACGCTTGCCATTGCGGCCACAGGAGGATTCCGCCCCATCCGTTGCCTGCGAGAATGCCGAGGCTGAGTGCCGAGCCGTAGGCGGCATAGAGGCCAAAGCGCGTGTCGCGGGAAGACAGCCAGATAAAGAACGCATAGACCACCATCGCAGCCAGTGCGCCGTGGTAGAGGGCTTGAAGCAGTCGCTCGAAAAGCGTGTGGCGGGAATATTCCCGGATCTGCCAGGCGACCAGCGGGAAGCTCACCGCGTAATGGGATGCGACCCGGAAGTAGAAGTCCTGCGCGTCGCTCTCGAGGCGAACTGGAAATGCAAAGTGCGGGCCGAGAAGCGGTCGGTTCTCAGGCGGACGGGCATGACCGGTGACCACCACTGGGAGCCCGGGCGCATGGAAATCGATGAATTTGTTGTAGGCATAGGGGACGTTCAGGATCCAGGCGGCGGGCGCCTCCGGACTTCGCTGCAGTCGCACCCGCAGCCACCAGGTGGACGCGCTGAAACCGAGGTTGACATCACCCCGTGCGGGATCCCAGGGCGTGAATCGGGCCTGGAGTGCGGGGCTACGTACCTGATCGATCGAGAGCGTGCCGGCAGGGTCTTCGAGCAGCCAGACCGCGCCTGCCAGGTCTTCGCTGGGCTGGGCCAGCAAGCGGGGGATCGGCGCGCCCGCTGCCGTGCCGGCCGCGAGCAATCCTGCCGCGAGCAGCAGCCCCAACCAGGCCGTCAGCCAATGAATGATCCGATTACGCACGGCGCCCGAGTCTAAGCGCAGTCGCCCTGGCCACCAACCCCGGTGCGAATTGGTCGGAATCTGTCGAAATTGGAGGGCTGACGAAATCCCCGAAAATTGCCACAATTGAAAGCGGCAATCTTTTCAGTGATTTAGCGGGGAGAGTTAGCAGAAACTGGGGGTTGAAAGCGCAGGACGCTCATTGAAGTTGGCGCAACACGCTCGTTCGGCATCGGCCCATCGGCCCATGCCGATTTTGTGTTCGTCCGAGATGTCCCAAAGCGATCGGATCCCGTTTTCAGCGTCTGCTCACGATTTCCCGGTAGCGCAGTGGGTTTGAGCGCCCCGAAGGGGAGAGTCCTTTGAGTTCTAGCAGAAGATTTAAACGCTGGTCGCCTAAAGGGCGTCGATTGGCTTGGGCGCGCAGTCGCGCACACGTCGAGCGGCTGGAAGACCGCGTGCTGCTGTCGGCCGAGCCGATGATTCAGCAGTCGCGGCCCGAGGCCGAGGAGCCGCTCGCTGCTGCCAACGTCGTGATCGAGGTGGGTGATCGCACCTCCGATCTCCCGACCATTGCCGACATCTCACAGGGTGCAATCCGCGTTGACCTCACCCGAGGCGCCACCCAGAGCAACCAGCTGCAAAGCGGCGGCGGGAAAGTGCTCGAACTCAACAGCGCCCCCACCAATCTTCTGATCGACCTGGGAGCGGGCGATGACGAGGTGCTCCTCAGCCAGCAGCCCGACGGACGCCTCAAACTCTCCGGGAGCAGCGAACTTTATGAGCTGATCTTCGCCAAGCCCACGGGCGCACTCGGCATTCGCGGTCTGGATGGCGTCGACAAGGTCACCTTCGACAGCCTCTCGCTCGACACCGCAGCGCTGCTCGTGGAAAGCGAGTCGATTCTGCTGCCCGCGGGCAAGACGCTGCAGGTCGGCGGCAATGTGTTGCTCAAGGCCCAGCAACTTCTCGAGGCCGACGAGCTTGAAGACGACACGGTGGCGCTCAACACCTCGGTCATCGTTGATGGCACGGTGCGCTCGGGCGGCGCGGTGATGCTTGAATCGGTGGTGGGTGCTCAGGTAGGGTTGGAGTCCACCGGCGTCATCGTCAATCTCGATATCGAGGCGAGCACCAGCGCGATCGCGCGCGTCGGCGGCAGTGCGCTGATCGAAGCGCGCTCGCTCGAGGTGGTCGCCATCACCGAAAACCTGTTCACCGTTGAGGGTGAGGGTGGCTTTGGCACGGTCGACATCACATCCATCCAGACCACCTCGGCGGTTGTGGCGGGCGGTGCGCGGCTCATCGTCGACGCCGAAGACGACAGCGAGGGCATCGATGTTCTGATCGAGGCGGTTGATCGCAGCCGCTTCGCGGCAATCCTCGATACCGCAGGCAGCCTGGTCAGTGCCTTCACCGGCGGTTTTGATCTGGGCATCAGCCGCATCGAAATCGTCCGCAACACCCAGGCGAGTCTCGGGGACGGTGGGTTCGAGGTGTCGCTTGCGCCGCCCAAAGACGGCAACGCGCCCTCGGTGCAGGTCTCGGCGGCCTCGCTCGATGCGCCGGGCGATGACAGCGAAGATGAGCCCACTGCCGGCATCAATGGTTCGGTCGAGTCGAACCTGGTCGGTGTTCAGACGATCGACATCATTGATAACGTGCTTGCCATGGTGGCGGGCGCTGATATCGATGCGTCGGCGCTCGGCATCTATGCGCTCACCAGCAGCTCGGCAAGTTCACGCGGCAAGGTCGCCAAGCTCAACGCCGAGGGCACGACCGAGGTGAGGCTCTCGGAGGTCACCATCACCGCGCCGGGCGCGGTGGCGATGGTCGCGCGTGACGAGTCGGTGTATTCGGCCGAAAGCGCGGGCTTCTCAGCTGAGTTGCCGCTGGTCAAAAGCATTCAGATTGGCGTGGCGGTGGCGAGTGCCACCGTTGATCGCGGTGTGCTTGCGCAGGTATCCGATGCCGAGGTGGAGGCGGGCGACTTCGCCGTGATCGCCTCGAGCGAAGGCTCGATGAGCGCCGTGACCGAGTCCCTGGCTGTGGTGGGTGACGAGGAAGAGGCCTCTGAAACATTTTCACTTTCCTTGGGCGGCACGATCGCCTGGACTCAGCTCACCGGTGCCGTTGAAGCGATTGTCGAATCGAGCACGATCAGTGCGGGCGACGAGGGCAACATCGTTGTCGAGGCACTGAACGCAACCGAAATCGAAAGCTCAACCTCGGCGGGCAGCACGGTCACCAATGCGCCGGGCGCAGCGGGCGGAATTTCGCTTGCGTTTAATGCGGTCGGCTGGGACATGGGCAACATTGCGCTGGCTGGAATTAACGCGCTGCTCGGCACCGATCTCCTCACTGATGAACTCCCGCTCGAGACCACCGCGCTCGTGATGGGCACCGATCTGTCGGCGGGCGGCGACATCAGCGTTCGCGCGGTCGACGCTATCGCGCTCACCGCGGAAGTCAGCAACGAATCCGAAGCCAATGCGGGTGCCGCGGCCGCATCATCGGTCGGTGCCTCGGGCATTCTTGCAAGCAACCGGGTACGCGCTGAAACGCGGGCATTGATCCGCGGGCACGACGACGACGACGCGGGCCTGGTCTCAATCGAGGCGGGGGGTTCAATTTCCGTCGAGGCCGAAGATGAATCCGCGATCGAAGCCGATGTGACCATGACGGCAGCGGCGTCCTCCGGCGGCGGCGCCGCGATGGCGGTAGGCGGCATCGTCGTGCGTAATGACATGCGGGCAGGGGTGCTTGCCTCGGTCACCGATGCGGCGCTCGATGCCGGGGTTGATGTCACGATAGGCGGCACCTCGGATGCGTCGATCACCGCATCGCTCAGTGGTGAAGTAAGCGCTGGCAGCGAATCAGAATTCGAAGAAGAAGGTGCGGAAGGGGAAGCCGCAGCCGATGACCCGGCTGCCGACAGCGGAACGGGAACGGACACCGGCACCGGCGCTGACACAGGTACAGACACCGGCACCGATGCCGGAAGCGGTGAGGACACGACGAGCGGCGGGGCAGCAGGCGGGGGTGCGCTATCGGTCAACGCGCTGATTGCCACCAACCTGGTGCTGAACACAGCCACCGCCGAGCTTTTGGACAGCGAGGTTACGATCCTCGGCAGCCTGGGCGTCGAAGCCGAAAACGTCTCAACGATAGAAGCGAGCAATGCGGCCACCACCGAGAGCACCGGCGGAGTGGCTGCCGGTGTCACGCTCGCCTTCAACACCATCGGTTGGGAATCACAGAACATCCTGTTTGCCGCGATCGATGCACTGCTCGGCACCAGTATTGGCGATGAGGCACCCGCTGAGGTTCGCGCTGAAATCGCCCGCACCGCGATCGAGGTCGGCGAAGACCTCACGCTAAGTGCGGTGTCCGAGCCGCAGATCACGGCCGACATCGAAAACTCGGTGGCTTCCGAAGGCGGGGCCTCGGCGAGCTTTGTGCTCGCGAGCAACATGCTGAGTTCGCGGGCCTCGGCGCTTCTCACCGACTTGCCAGGCGTTGACCCGCACACCGCGGGCAGCCTCACGGTCGAAGCAAGCGATACCGCGGGCGTCGCCTCGCGAGTGAGTCTGTCGGCCGAAGCCGCCGGAGGCGCCTCACTTGGGGGCCTGGTTGCACGCAATGATCTGCGTAGTGCCGTCAATACCCTGGTTGAGCAGGCGAACCTTGAGGTCGACGGCGATGTGTCGATCACGGGTGACGGCTCGGCCACGCTGACGGCCCTGATCACCGATCAGCCGCTGGAAGAGCAGGAGGAGGAAGAGGCTGAGGCGGAAGAGGGTGATGCCGCCGATGAGGAAGCGGCCGCTGATGGCGGAACGGCCGGCGAGGATGGGGACGCGGCTGGCGACGAAAGTGCCGCAGAGGATGAGGCGCCCGCGGGCGGCGGCACCACCGGCGTCGAGGAGAAGGAAGACGCGAGCTTTGCCTTCAACGGCATCATCGCAACCAATCTGGTGCTCGCCGAGGTCAACACCTCCATACTGGATTCAACGATCACCGCAGCCGGCGACCTCGAGGTGGCCGGTAGCAACGCCTCGTCGATCGAGGCGGAAAACGCGGCTGCCGCCGAGGCCGGCGGCACCGCGATTGGCGTGACCCTCGCCTTCAACACCATTGGCTGGGAAGCGCAGAACGTTCTGTTTGCCACCGTCGATGCCCTGCTCGGCACCGACATTGGCGATGAACAGCCGGCGGGCGTTGTCACCACGATTCGCAGCGCCGACCTGTCGGCCGAGGGCGCGATCAGCATTTCGGCCGAAACCGAAGAGAGCGTTGCCGCCAATATCGAACGCACCACCGCTTCGAGCGGCGCGAGCACCGCTGCCGGATTCGTGCTGGCGAGCAACATGATTGCTTCGCGCGCGGCGACGCGGATCAGCCCCGAGAACGCAGCATCGCCGCGCGTACAGTTGGTTGCGGGCGAAGGCATCGAGGTGAGCGCGGCTGACACCGCGTCGATCCAGGCGCAGGTCTGCATGGTCACCGAGAGCGGTGGCGCGGTGGCGGTCGGCGGGCTGGTCGCGCGTAACGATCTTCGGAGCAGCGCCGACGCCGAGCTTGATCGGGTCGACGCCATCTCGGGCGGCGAGCTCACGGTGATGGCGCTTGAAGGCGCATCGATCGAGGCCTGCCTGAGCGGTGAAACCCATAGCGCAGCCGCGGAGGAAGAGGCGCCCGCCGAGGAGGCGACTGAGCCTGAAGAAGTCCCTGCTGAGGGTGACGCCGGCGCTGACACCGATGCCGGCGCCGCCACCGATGGCGCCACGGCCGATACGGGCGCGAGTGATGCAGCCGCTGACACGGGTACCGACGCCGGCGCCGACACCACCGCCGGTGGCGACAGCCCCACCGATCTGGCACCCGAACCGCCTGCGCCGCCCAGCCTCGCGGTGAACGCGCTGATCTCCACCAACATGGTGTTGAGTCGCGCGAATGCGGTCATCTCCAATAGCGACCTGCTGGTTGAGGGCGACCTCACCGTCGGTGCTGACAATGTCTCCACTATCGAGGCGAACAACTTCGCGGCAATGAGCTCGGATGGCACTGCGGTCGGTGTCACGCTGGCTTTCAACACCATCGGCTGGGAAGCACAGAACGTGCTTTTCAACAGCCTCGATGCGCTGCTCGGCACCAGCATCGGCGATGAGCAGCCGGCGCTCATCAGCGCGCGTGTCGTCAACACCGGGTTTGCGGTTGCAGGCGATGTCAAGGTTCAGGCGGGTGCGCTCGACGAAGAGCCTGGCGCTGATCAGGGCGCGCACATCACGGCCACCATCAGTAACGAAGCCGCGGCCAATGCCGACGGGGCAGCGGCGAGCTTCGTGCTGGCCAGCAACAAGGTCAGCACGCGAACGCTTGCCTGGGTGAGCCCGATTCTCACCGGCCCGAGCGAGGCCGACAGGAGCGCTCGCGCAATCTCCGACCGGGTGAGCGCGCAGATTGGCGGCTCGATCGAGGTCGCCGCCCACGATTCAGCGGTGATCGATGCGGAGGTGAGCCTGGAGGCCACCAGTGGCGGCGGTGCCGCGCTGGGCGGGGTCGCTGCACGAAACGATGTGCGTGGCGATGTCGATGCGGGTATCGACCGCATGAATATCGATGCGGGCGGTGACGTATCGGTGTTTGCGCTCGAGCTCGCGCAGATCAATTCGGCCTTGTCCGGCACCTGCGAGACATGAGCCCTTGATTGCGCCCTAATTTGGTGCATAGGTCGGGCCTGGCGATTGGCACAGATGCTGCT
>JALREG010000344.1 GCA_023253905.1 Burkholderiaceae bacterium | reverse complement strand
AAAGAGAATTCGGTTCGACTCGGTCAGCTCGGGACCCAGAGGCCCGGCAGCTAGGCCAGCCCTGCCGGCGGCGACCGCGCGGGCCCTGTCGGGATCTTCCTCGGTCCACCCGACATGGAGGTCGACCAGCCCCCGGACCGCCCCCTCGGGGTCGCCTGAGTTCGCCTCGATCACGGCGAGAGAAAGGTCCCGGTACTCCTCGAGCCAGGCCAGCACCTGCCGGTCATCGGGCCCGTTCACCACGCAACCCATGACCGCCACCTGCATGGATTCAACCCCAGGGTAGCGACTGCGCCAGATGGGCATTTGCTCACGCAGAAAACTCTGAATGCTGGAGGCAAGCTCCTGGAAAAATGTGCTGCTGGTGCGACCGCACCCGGGGCAGGCCACCACCAGGGGCGCAAACGCACGCAATCCCATGGTCTGAAGAATTTCCTGAGCGACCACCACCTCGCGAGTGCGATCACCACCCGGCTCGGGCGTGAGCGACACGCGAATGGTGTCGCCGATTCCCTCCTGAAGCAGCACCCCGATGCCGGCGGTGGAGGCAACAATGCCCTTGCTGCCCATCCCGGCCTCAGTGAGGCCCAGATGAAGCGGGTAGTCACAGCGCGCAGCGAGCGATCGGTACACCGCCACCAGATCCTGAACATTGGAGACCTTGGCAGACAGTGTGATGGCATTTCCCGGCAGCCCGAGCGATTCGGCCCGCGCAGCGCTCTCCAGCGCCGACGTGACCAGCGCCTCACGCATGACACTCTGCGCGTCCCAGGGATTGGACCGCGCGGCGTTGGTATCCATCAGTCTTGCCAGCAGATCCTGATCCAGGCTGCCCCAATTGACACCGATCCGCACCGGCTTCTCATAGCGGCACGCCACCTCGATCATCTGCGCGAAATTGTCATCGCGGCGCCGGCCTGCCCCGACATTGCCCGGGTTGATGCGGTATTTGGAAAGCGCCTGCGCGCACCCGGGAACCTGCTGGAGCAGCTTGTGCCCGTTGTAGTGAAAGTCGCCCACCAGCGGCACATGGACGCCCATCCGGTCGAGCTGATCACGGATGGCGGGCACCGCCTCAGCGGCGGCCGGCGTGTTGACCGTGATGCGGACCAGCTCGGACCCGGCCCTCGCCAGATCTTTAACCTGGATGGCGGTTGCGATGGCATCGGCCGTGTCGGTGTTGGTCATCGACTGAACAACAACCGGTGCGCCGCCACCCATCACCACCGAATGATCGTGCCAGCGAACGGTCATGGCACGCGCCTGCCGACGCTTGAGCGGCCCGACCGACATGGGAGCATCGTTCATCATCGCCTCACTCGATCCGGAACCGTGCAATGCCCTGCCGCATGTGCGGGGCGAGGTCGATCGGCACCCCTCTCCAGGTCACAGCAACGCCACCCGCGTTGCCTATGATGAGCGACAAAGGTAACTCGCCGCTCAGCTCGCGAACAGTGCCGGACGGCTGGGTACCAGTGATCAGGACCGCGCCCGAAGCATCCCTCACTTCAATCCATGAATCCGCCGGGAAACGCATGACCAGGGGATTGAGCGGCGCGGCGAAACCCGCTGCGCCCGTAGCGCCCGACGCGCGCGGCACGGTAATCGACGCGGGCCAAGGCGGCGGGGCGGCAGGGGTGGAAGCCGACGCAGCGCCCTGCGCTGCCACCGGAGCGGGGGGCGCCGCGACGCTGGGCACAGGCGAAACCGGCTGGGGATTGCCAACCTGCTGAGCGGCCGCCTGCCCCGATGGCGCAGGCGCAGTCGGCGATGGCGGGGCTGATGGGGCAGGCGTGGCGGTCGCCGAAGGCGCCGGCATCGCAGCGGGGGCGATGCCAGTGCTTGCGGGCGCTCCCGGAACAGTGATTGGCGAATTTGCCGAGCCGGCGATTGCGCCGGCATTGAGCGCACTGGCACCTGCAGCGGAGCGCGTACCCGGCTGCGCTACCGACCCGCTGACCTGCTGCAACGCGTCGGACCGCACCGAGTTCCCTGCCGGGCTCGCCACTGCGCCCGCCTCGGCAGGTGCGCGCTCGCCCGCCAGGCCCGAAGTTGTTGCCTCGGAGGCCGACGCCTTGAGATTACGGTTCAGGAGGGTCGCCCCACCGCCATAGAAAAACGCCAACGCAATCACCCCAACCACCAGAAGAAGCATCCATACCCATCGGCTGCCTGAACCATTGCCGCCAAAACCGAGCGCCCCCTCTCGCGGCAGCGGCCGATTAAGCTCCGAATCGGGCTTGAGCACATCGGTGCCTGGCAACTCGGATTCGATTGCCTCGAGGAGCGGCGCGACCTCAACTTCAAGCAGCCGACCATAGGAACGGAGGCTGGAACGGATGAAGGCGCGTCCGGGGAGCGACGCCCAGTCGCCAGTTTCGAGTGCAGCGATCTGCCGCGGTGCGAGTCTCAGACGTGACGACACCAGCGAGGCACTGAAGCCTCTGGCATCGCGCAGCTTGACCAGCTCGGCAAGCGAGGAGATGGTGAGGACGGACCCGGGCAAGTTGCCGCCCGCATCCGATCCCGGCGTGGCGGCTCCGGCAATATCGTCTGAGCTCATTGCGCCTCCGCAAGCGGAATGACCCGCCGACTGATGCGGTCGTGTACCCCGGTGCGGTCGCGGACTTCGCCCGCCAACTGCCCGCATGCTGCATCGATATCGTCGCCCCGGGTACGCCGGATCGTGGTGACCCGGCCGCCATCAGAGAGGCGCTGGGCGAAACGCCGCACGCGCTCCACAGGCGACTTGCGCAAGCCCGAGCCAGGGAACGGATTAAAGGGAATCAGATTGAATTTGCACGGCACCCGACGTACGCGCTCCAGAAGCTGTTCGACATGCTCATCGGAATCGTTCACACCATCAAGCATGACGTATTCGAACGTGATGAAATCGCGCGGCGCTCGATCGAGATACCGAAGGCAGCTGTCTAACAGTTCGTCAATAGGGTACTTGCGGTTGATGGGCACGAGCTGGTCGCGCAATTTGTCATCGGGCGCATGCAGCGAGACAGCAAGCGCCACCGGACAATCGAGCCGCAGCCGATCAATCATGGGAACAACGCCCGAGGTGGACACGGTCACCCTGCGCCGCGACAGCCCGTAAGCGTGGTCATCGAGCATGACCCGTAGCGCCGCCAAGGTGGCCTCGTAGTTCTGCAGCGGCTCGCCCATCCCCATGAAAACAACATTGCTGATCAGCCGCGAGCGCGGCTCGGCGACGTCACCCTCGTCATCGAGGTCATCTGAGGCCAAAGGAATTCGCCCATGCACACCATCCCGCTCGAGCGCCCGGAGTGCAAGCCAGAGCTGGCCCACGATTTCATGGGATGACAGATTGCGAGAGAAGCCCTGATGCCCGGTGGAGCAGAATCGGCAATGTACGGCGCAACCTGCCTGCGTGGACACGCAGAGCGTGCCGCGAGAGGTTTCCGGGATAAAGACCGTTTCGATCGCGTTACCGCCGCCCACGTCGAGCAGCCATTTGCGCGTGCCATCGGCCGAAACATGGTCACGGAGCACCGGCGGTGTGGCCACCTGCGCACGTTCCGACAGCAACTCGCGAAAATCGCGAGCGAGGTCGGTCATTTGAGAGAAATCGGATTGGCCGCGCTGGTGAACCCAGCGCAGCAACTGCTTCGCCCGAAAGGGCTTTTGGCCCCACTGCCCGCAGACGGCGGTCAGGGCATCCGGAGACAGGCCCAGGATTTCGACCCGCGACTGCATGGCGGCCCCCTCATCGTCCCGGGACGACCGCGCAGGCGGCCCGGGCAAGAAGAAGCGAACCGGCCTGAATCATGACCTCAGCGCGTGTGAATTTCGAGGCCGGGGAAAAAGAAAGCGACCTCGTTCCGGGCGGTTTCCTCGCCATCCGAGCCATGCACTGCGTTGGCATCGATGCTGTCGGCGAAATCGGCACGAATGGTGCCCGCTGCCGCTTTCCTGGGATCGGTCGCACCCATCAGGTCGCGGTTGCGGGCAATGGCGCCCTCACCTTCCAGCACTTGGATCATGACCGGACCGGACACCATGAAATCGACCAGATCCTTGAAAAACGGACGCTGCCGATGAACGCCGTAAAAAGCTTCGGCCTGGGCCCGGGACAGCTGCGTCATCCGGGCAGCGATGACTTTAAGGCCAGCGTTCTCGAACCGGCTGTAAATCTGACCAATCACGTTTTTCGCGACGGCATCGGGTTTGATGATCGAAAGAGTGCGCTCAACCGCCATGTTGGCTCCAGGAATTCTTTTAAATGAACGACTTGCGATGCATTGTTGCGACAGGTTAATTACTTTCGCTTGCAATTCGCAGAACCCGCGATACTATCACAGGCGCGTCGGATCTCCAGGGTGGAGCGGGGCCAGCAGCCTGGCGTTCCATCCCTGCGAGGCAAACGTTGGTTGATTACCCTGCCCGCCCTGCGGCTTCCCTTGAAAACCGGGGAAGCGGCGCGCACATAATGGTCGTCTTTACTCGGAGGTCTCTGCCATGCAATACGGTGACAACACGTTCGGAAGCAGTCCGTCGGTTCTGGTCGACGTTGCCGCCCGGAACCGGGTCCTGCGTAATACATACGCGCTGCTTGCGCTGTCCATGGTCCCAACCGTCCTTGGCGCCTGGATTGGCGTGCGAACCGGCTTCAGCTTCTTCGCGGGTAGCCCCTTCATTGGCCTGCTGGTCTTCCTGGCGGTCGCGTTCGGCTTCTTCTTTGCGATCGAGCGCTTCAAGAACAGCGGCATCGGTGTCCTGCTGCTGCTTGGTTTCACGTTCTTCATGGGGCTCATGCTGTCGCGCCTCATCGGTCACGTGTTGGGCATGGCCAATGGCGCGCAGCTCATCATGACGGCGTTTGGTGGCACCGCAGCCATCTTCGGCGTCATGGCCACCGTCGCCACCGTCTCCAAGCGCGACTTCAGCGGCCTTGGCAAGTGGTTGTTCGTGGGTTTTCTGGTCATTCTGGTGGCCGCCATTGCCAACATCTGGCTGCAGATGCCGGCACTGATGCTCACCATTTCCGCCCTGGCGGTGTTGATCTTCTCTGCGTTCATCCTGGTTGACCTGCAGCGCGTGGTCAACGGCGGCGAAACCAACTACGTCACGGCAACGCTCTCGATCTACCTGAGCGTTTACAACGTGTTCAGCAACCTGCTTGCCATTCTGGGCATCGTGGGTGGCGATCGCGACTGACCATCGTCTGCAAGCCGGCACTGCGCTCCGCGCGGAGCGCAGCCAGAAAGGCCACGTTTATTCGTGGCCTTTTTTAATTTCGGGCTCAGGTGCGGTCAAAAACCGCGATCGATTCCACGTGTGAGGTGTGGGGGAACATGTTCACCGCACCCGCGGCCAACAGCCGGTAGCCCCCGAGATTCACCAGAACGCCGGCGTCACGCGCCAGGGTGGCAGGGTTACAGGACACGTAGACGATCCGCCTGGGCCGGTGGTGGGTGTCCTCCGCCGTCTGCGCGGCAATCGCCTTGCATACCTCGAGCGCTCCCTCTCGCGGCGGGTCGATCAGCACGCGGTCGAAATCCCCGAGCGCGCGCCACTGCTCTGGATCCATGTCGAACAGATTTCGGGCTACAAACCGAGTGCGATCGGCAAGCCCGTTCAGCACAGCGTTATCGGCCGCACGGGCCACCAGCGTTGGGCTTCCTTCCACCCCCAGCACCGTCGCCGCCCGCCGCGCAAGCGGAAGGCTGAAATTGCCCAGGCCACAGAAAAGATCGGCAACATGGTCGCCTGGCGCTGGTGCAAGCAACGCCAGCGCGCGCCGTACCAGCACTTCGTTGATCGCGTGATTGACCTGGGTGAAGTCAGTGGGTCGATACGGCATGACAACGTTGAACTCAGGAAGCCGATAGGCGAGCGATGAGCCGCCATCCCCCCCCCGATCATCACAAAGCAGTTCGATGGAGTCGGGTCCGGCGGGTTGCAGCCACATCTCAACCGCTTCCGCCGCCGCAAACTGCCGTAGCCGTGTTCGATCATCTTCGGTGAGCGCCTGCAGCACTCTGAGCACGAGCGCAATGCATGGGCGGGATCCTGCGGTGTCGCCCACCGCCACCTCGATCTGGGGCAGCCGGTCACGAAGGCTGAGCTCCGACACGAGTTGGCGCAAGGGCAGCAGCAGTTCAGCCACCCGCGGGTGCAGCACATGGCACTCGCGCATATCGGCGACGTAGCTCGAACCGCGTTCGTGAAATCCGACCAGGACCCCACCCTTTTTCGGGACATGGCGAACCGACAGACGCGCCCGATAGCGATAGCCCCACGTCGGCCCGGCGATCGGGCGGAGCATGGTGTCGGGCGCGACGTTTCCGAGATGGTGAAGCTGATCTTCTAACGCACGCTGCTTCACCGCGATCTGGGCAAGCGGATCGAGATGCTGCATTGAACAGCCGCCACACACGCCAAAGTGGGCGCAGCGCGGCCTCACCCGCTGACTGCTCTCGCGGAGTACGGCAACCGTGTCGGCCGTGTCGAACCTGGGCTTGCGCCGCTTGAGCACTGCGCGAACACGCTCGCCCGGAAGTCCGCCCGAGACGAACACCACCTTACCGTCAGCGTGCGCTACGCCCTGCGCTTCCAGATCGAGCGATTCGATCTCGAGATCGATCAGGACCGGATCGGCCGCGCGGGCGTCCCGCCTCATTGCGGCCATGCCGCGAGAAATTGCCGCCAGTGCTCGTGCTCGGGGGCGAGCCCCGCTAACGCCCCACGTGTGAGCGCGATTTCCTCCTGGTAACGCTCGGGTGACCAGTGCCCTCGCAGTAACTGAAACCGACAGTACAGCAGCCAGGTATTGGCGACATCGGTTTCGCAATAGTTGCGGATCTCGGCGATGTGTCCCGCCTGCCACGCCGGCCAGACCTGCGACCCATCCATACCCAGCTTGCCGGGGAAGCCACACAGGCGCGCCAGTTCGTCGAGCGGGGCACTTGCCCGCCCGTTGTAGAGGGCAAGCAGATCCATGAGATCGAGATGGCGGCTGTGATAGCGGCTGAGATAGTTGTTGTACTTGAAGTCGCGGTCATCGTCGCCCTGATCCCAGTAGCGCGAAGCTTGAACCTGGTTGACGAGCGCCCGGTAGTGAAGCACCTGCAGATCAAAGCCGCCGCCGTTCCAGGAGACGAGCTGCGGCGTATGCCGATCAATCAATCGGAAAAACTGTTGAATCTGTCGGGCTTCGCTCTCGTCGGACTGGCCCAGGCAACGTACCTGAACCCCGCGTTCATCGCGTAGCAGACAGCCGATCGCCACCACCCGATGCAGGTGCAGCGGCAGAAAGTCGCTCCCGCCGGTACGCTCGCGACGACGCGCGAAGGCCTGCTCCGCGACTTCGGCATCGGGGAGTGCCGCGTCGAACCCCCAGGCGGCGCGCAACCCGGCGATATCAGGAATGGTTTCGATATCGAAGACGAGAACGGGCGCCATGGGGTTCCGGGCACCCGGCCGGAGGGTTTTTACTGCCCGGGACGGGAAGGCAGATATTTGGACGGATCGACCGGACGCCCTTCGCGCCGGATCTCGAACCGCAGCTTGGGGCGGTCGGCGTCGCTGTCGCCGATTTCGGCGATCTTCTGACCACGTGTGACCTGATCGCCTTCACGAACCACCAGCGAACGGTTGTGCGCGTAAACCGAGAGCAGATCATTTTCATGCTTGACGATGATGAGGTTGCCGTAACCCCGTGGCCCCACCCCGCTGAAAATCACTTTGCCCTCGGCCACCGCGTAAACCGGATCACCGGGCTGGCCTTCGATTG
>JALREG010000274.1 GCA_023253905.1 Burkholderiaceae bacterium | reverse complement strand
AAGCCGCTCACGCTCGATCACAAAACCGTGTTCACGCTGATCTCCTGGGGCGTGTTTGGCGTCCTGCTCCTGGGCCGCCGCCTGCGCGGCTGGCGCGGCGAGACCGCGTTACGCCTCACGCTGGGCGGATTCGGGCTGCTGCTCCTTGCCTATGTTGGTAGCCGCTTCGTGCTCGAGGTGGTCCTGCGGCGGGGATGATGGGAAAGTTCACCGTATGGATCGTACTCGCCGGGGTCGCCTGGCTTGGGTGGACGCTCTGGCGCATCGGCCGTCGCCGTGCGGAGTCTGCGGCATCGCCTCCACCCGCCGAGTCCGATTCAGCCCGCACCCGGGAGCAGGGCGCCGGCGCGGCCCCGGGTGAGGCGCCGCCCGAACCGATGCTGCGCTGTGCGCATTGCGGACTCTATCTGCCAGCGCGCGATGCGGTAGCGGGCGCGCGAGGCTCAAGTTACTGCAGCACCGCGCATCGCGACCTCACCGAGCAGGCGCCCCGCGGTCCTTCCGCATCGCGATGACCGCACGCCGCATCGGGTCTATCCAATGGTCGGATGCGCCCGGCGGTTGGCTAAACGGGGTCAAGCGGCTCGAATCGCCCAATTTCAATGCCCGTCCACCGGGGATGGCCGTCGACACGCTGTTGATGCACTTCATCAGCCTGCCGCCTGGCGTGTTCTCTGGCAACGCGATTGAGCGCCTGTTTCTCAACCAGTTGACTACCCGCGACGACCCCAGGCTTGCCTGTCTCGCTGATCTGCAGGTATCAGCGCACTTGTTGATCCGGCGCCGAGGCGAGGTAGTGCAGTTCGTCGGCACCGATCAGCGCGCCTGGCACGCCGGCCCCTCCCGCATGCTTGACCGGGAACGCTGCAACGATTTTTCGATCGGCATCGAACTCGAAGGTGACGGGGCGCACCGATTTACCCACGCACAGTATCGGCGCCTTGCGCAAGTTATCGGACTGTTGCGTGCGCGCCACCCATTGCGATGGGCGGCAGGCCACGAAGACGTGGCCCCTGGCCGCAAGCAAGATCCTGGACCCTTCTTCGATTGGACACGTGTACTCACGAGCCCTGAAGCGACGGGGCTTATCAGGCCGTTTTGACCGGAAAACCGCGCGAAATCTTACGTTTCATTTCTAGAAGCAAATTTTCCAGTGCTCGCGGGCCCATCACCGCCTGAAAACGATGGCGGGCCTGGGTTAGAGAAGTCAGTTCTCGAACCGATGCGATTCTTGATCAGGCTGTGACTGCGGCGTTGATCTGATCGGTTGCAAGACTTGATCGGGCGGGTCCCGACCACTAGAATTAGGTCCAACGATCGTCATACCCCCCACATCTAGTGCTTCACGCGTCATCACGGACAGTCAGCCGGTCTGCGTGTCATATGCGTATGGAGCTTCGCGAGGCGTGATGCAGCGGTCGTCCGGAATGGGTCCGGACAGCAAAGAACAGGTCAGGCCGGCGTGAGGCGCAATCAGGCGCTCATCGCCGTCACAACAAGGAGAATCGTATGCAGAGAGTCGCTGAGCGCACCAGGCAGGAGTCGCTGATGCCCCAGGGGGCCGCGGCCACCGTTGAAACCGCACCGGGCGCCCAGTCGACCGCTTTCCTCGCCGACTTCAAGGTCATCCGCCGCAATGGTTCGGTGGTGGCGTTTGAGCCTGGCAAGATCTCGGTTGCCATGACCAAAGCGTTCCTCGCCGTGCACGGCGGGCAGAGTGCGGCGTCGGCGCGGGTACGAGAGCTGGTTGAGCGCCTGACCGGCGCGGTGGTCTCGGCGCTCGCGCGCGGCAAGCAGGGCGGCGGCACCTTTCATATTGAAGACATCCAGGACCATGTCGAACTCGCGCTGATGCGCTTTGGCGAACACGAGGTGGCGCGCGCCTACGTGCTCTACCGCGAGCGCCGTGCGCAGGAGCGTGCGGCCGCGCGCCAGGAGCGCGACAGCGCCAACCAGACAACCCTGCACGTCGTAGAGGGCGGCCAGCGCCGCCCGCTCGATATTTCCGCGCTGCATTCGCTGATCGCCTCGGCCTGTGTAGGGTTGGGTGAATTCGTGAGCGCGGACACCGTGCTGTCGGAAACTGTGCGCAACCTCTATGACGGCGTCCCGCTCGAAGAGGTCTACAAGTCGGCGATCCTGTCCGCTCGTGCTCTGATCGAAAAGGACCCGGCCTACAGCCAGGTGACCGCGCGGCTGCTGCTGCACACCATGCGCCGCGAGGCGCTCGGCGAAGAAGTCGCCCATTCCGAAATGGCCACGCGCTACGCCGACTATTTCCCAGGCTTCATGCGCCGCGGTGTCGAGGCAGGGCTCATCGACGAAAAACTGCTGCAGTTTGATCTGCGCCGGCTTGGAGCAGCCCTCCAGTCTGACCGCGACCTGCAGTTCACTTACCTCGGGCTACAGACCCTTTACGACCGCTACTTTCTCCACATTGACGAACAGCGAATCGAGCTGCCGCAGGCATTTTTCATGCGTGTCGCGATGGGTCTGTCGCTGAACGAGGTCAACCGCGAAGAGCGCGCGATCGAGTTCTACGAACTCCTCTCCACGTTCGATTTCATGAGCTCCACGCCCACGCTGTTCAACTCGGGCACCCAGCGTTCACAGCTTTCGTCCTGCTACCTCACCACCGTCTCCGACGACCTTGACGGCATTTATGAGGCCATCAAGGAAAACGCGCTGCTTGCCAAGTACGCGGGCGGCCTCGGTAACGACTGGACACCGGTTCGCGCGCTCGGCAGCCATATCCGCGGCACCAATGGCAAGAGCCAGGGTGTGGTGCCCTTCCTCAAGGTGGTCAACGACACAGCGGTGGCGGTCAACCAGGGTGGTAAGCGCAAGGGCGCAGTCTGTGCCTACCTCGAAACCTGGCACCTCGACATCGAGGAGTTTCTCGAACTGCGCAAGAACACCGGCGATGATCGTCGCCGCACGCACGACATGAACACCGCCAACTGGATCCCTGACCTGTTTATGAAGCGGGTCATGGAGAACGCCGAATGGACCCTGTTCTCACCCGCTGACTGCCGCGACCTCCACGACAAGGTCGGCCGCGAGTTTGAGCAGGCCTACCTGCGGCACGAGGCGCGCGCCGCCAATGGAGAACTCAAGCTGTTCCGCAAGGTTCCAGCGATTCAGCTCTGGCGCAAGATGCTGTCGATGCTGTTTGAAACCGGCCATCCCTGGATCACCTTCAAGGATCCCTGCAATCTGCGCAGCCCCCAGCAACACGTGGGCGTCGTCCACAGCTCCAACCTGTGCACCGAGATCACGCTCAACACCAGCGATAGCGAAATCGCCGTGTGCAACCTGGGGTCGGTCAACCTCGTGGCCCACATGCGCGAGCGCGACGGCCGCTGGGAACTCGATCTGGACAAGCTCAAGGCGACGATTCACACCGCCATGCGCATGCTCGACAACGTGATTGACATCAACTACTACGCGGTCGGTAAGGCGAGAAATGCCAATCTTCGCCACCGACCTGTAGGGCTGGGCATCATGGGCTTCCAGGACTGCCTGCATCTGCTTCGTGTGCCCTATGCGAGCGAACAGGCCATTGAATTTGCCGACGCCTCCATGGAAGCCGTTTGCTACTTCGCATACTGGGCGTCCACCGAACTGGCCGAGGAGCGCGGGCGATATTCGAGCTTCAAGGGCTCGTTGTGGGATCGCGGCATTCTGCCGCAGGACACGATCCGGTTACTGCGCGACGAGCGTGGCGGCCATGTCGAGGTCGATGAAACCGAACATCTCGATTGGACGAGCTTGCGTGCCCGCATCCGCGAGCACGGAATGCGCAACTCCAATTGCGTCGCGATCGCCCCCACCGCCACCATCTCGAACATCATCGGTGTGTCGGCCTGTATCGAGCCCACCTTCCAGAACCTTTACGTGAAATCGAACCTCTCGGGCGAATTCACCGTGGTCAACGACTATCTGGTTCGCGACCTGAAGCGGCTCGGACTGTGGGATGAAGTGATGGTGGCCGATCTCAAGTTCTTCGACGGCTCGCTCGCTCGAATCGACCGGATCCCCACCGAGCTCCGCGAAATCTACGCCACCGCCTTTGAGGTGGAGCCCAGCTGGCTGGTGGAGTGTGCGGCGCGCCGCCAGAAGTGGATCGATCAGGCGCAGTCGCTCAATATCTACATGGCCGGTGCCTCGGGCAAGCGCCTGCATGACACCTACACGCTGGCCTGGCTCCGCGGGCTTAAAACCACTTACTACCTGCGCACGCTCGGTGCCACACATGCAGAGAAGTCGACCACCGACAAGATCGGGCAGCTGAACTCGGTGTCGGCCGATGGTGCGGGCGCGACGGGTTTCAACTACGCGGGAGCCGGTGGTGCGGTAACGGCCGCAGTGGCTGCCGTATCGGTCGCAGCCAGCAGTGAGCCCATCGCACCGAAGTTCTGCGCGATCGATGATCCGGAGTGCGAAGCCTGTCAGTGATCATGCAAATCTTGTCTTGACGTTGCAAGGCTATTCATTGCACCGTAAGATTCAGGGCGTGAAGAATTCTTCTCGCTCCCTCAGTTTGTTATCAAAGAAAGTTAAAGCGAGATCTTAAATGCTGTCCTGGGATGACGCGCCCGCAGTGGCAACACCAACACGCCGGGCACCGCCTGCACCGCCGATCCATCCGGAACTGGCTTCCGCGCCGGCCTCCATGCCGATCGCGGGTGCGGCTGCGGCCCCCGCCATCAATCCGCCCAAGCCGGCCTCAACGGTAATGGGTTCAAGTTCGCGCCGCGTGCGCGTTGAAGACAAGCGCATCATCAACGGCAGCGCTGACGTCAACCAGCTGGTGCCGTTCAAGTACAAGTGGGCCTGGGAAAAATATCTCGCCACCTGCGCCAATCACTGGATGCCGCAAGAGATCAATATGAGCCGCGATATCGCGCTCTGGAAATCTCCTGATGGCCTCACCGAAGACGAGCGCAGGCTTGTCAAGCGTAACCTCGGCTTCTTCGTCACCGCTGATTCGCTGGCCGCCAACAACATTGTGCTGGGTACGTATCGGCACATCAGCGCTCCAGAGTGCCGTCAGTTTTTGCTGCGTCAGGCGTTTGAAGAGGCTATTCACACTCACGCCTATCAGTACATCGTCGAGTCGCTCGGTCTGGACGAAGGCGAAATTTTCAACGCCTATCACGAGGTCAAGTCGATCCGCGACAAGGACGAGTTCCTGATCCCGTTCATTGACACCCTCACCAACCCCGATTTTGTTACCGGTACGCCCGACGCCGACCAGAAGCTGCTGCGTTCGCTCATCGTGTTTGCATGCCTGATGGAAGGGTTGTTCTTCTACGTCGGCTTTGTCCAGATTCTCGCGCTCGGTCGGCAGAACAAGATGACAGGTGCTGCCGAGCAGTATCAGTACATCCTTCGCGATGAATCGATGCACTGCAATTTCGGCATTGACCTCATCAACCAGATCAAGCTTGAGAACCCGCATCTCTGGACAGCCGAATTCCGCGAAGAAATTCGCGGGCTGTTCCGCCAGGCGGTTGAACTCGAATACGCGTACGCCGAAGACACCATGCCGCGTGGTGTTCTCGGACTCAACGCTCAGCAGTTCAAGGGCTACCTGCGCTTCATCGCCAATCGACGGGCCCAGCAGATCGGCATCGAAACGCTGTTCCCGACGGAGGAAAACCCCTTTCCGTGGATGAGCGAAATGATCGATCTCAAGAAGGAGCGTAATTTCTTCGAGACGCGGGTCATTGAATACCAGACCGGGGGTGCGCTCAGTTGGGATTGAGATCCGCTTGCCTCTCGCGCATCAGGGCGGCGGCCCGCAAGGCCGCCTCGCCCTCGCTCCCCCTCCCACTTTTGAAAACGCCGTGCCCGACCAGCCGGCGTTTTTCATTTCAGCGCGCCGTCGCGCTGACTCCCGAATTCATTAGCGTACGCGTAGCCCTCCACGCGGGGGTTATCGCTTGCGCCGATGAATGGCTCGCCCGCCGCACTGCGTTACCGCTTGCCGGCGCGGGTCTCCACCAGCGTAACTTCAACTGAAGGAGTTTCACCATGGCAACAGCCAAGAAAGCAGCGGCGAAGAAGCCCGCAGCCAAGAAGCCCGCAGCCAAGAAAGCCGCGGCGAAGAAGCCAGCAGCCAAGAAAGCTGCTGCGAAAAAGCCCGCTAAGAAAGCTGCTGCGAAAAAGCCGGCTAAGAAAGCCGCTGCGAAAAAGCCAGCCAAGAAAGCCGCTGCGAAAAAGGCCGCTAAAAAGCCTGCGAAAAAAGCCGCTAAAAAAGCCGCCGCTGCCCCCGCTGCCGCTGCCCCTGCTGCGCAGCCGCTGAATCCCGCGGCCGCCTGGCCGTTCCCGACCGGGAACCGTCCGTAAGCTTGCGCCCGGAGTTATCCGGGCAGAGGCTTTAACGGGGCAACGCGCAAGCGTTGCCCCGTTTTTACTCAGGGCGTCCTGGCCCCTGTCAGCGCAATCCGCCGTGCCAGCCAGGCTCCAGCCAGATTGCCTGCTGCTGCAACCATCACCGCGGCACGATAGCTCTCCGTCAGATCAAACAACCAGCCGGCCAGCACCGGCAGGCATACCGCGGCCAGACACCAGGCAACATAAAGCCGCGCGGCTATGGCAGCAAACAGGTCGCGCGGCCAGAGTCGTGGAATGTACCCGGCACTGGCGCCGGACATCAGGCCATACCCCCCACCGAGCAGTGACAACGCAAAGAGCGCAGAAACCGGTACCGGCCACAGCGTGATCAGCACGGCACCCGCAAAGGCGCAGAGATTGGCTCCAACCGCCACACGTCGCATCTGCCAGTGATCAACCAGCCAACCGCCTGCCAGTCGTGAGGCGGCCAGCACTGCTGTAATCACCGTGGTGGCGGCGGCGGCCATGCCCGCCCCCGCACCGTAGGCATGCAGCATCGCGGCGGCCTGCCCCAGCACCATGAGCCCAGCCGATGCGGAGAGAAAAAACACCGCGAACAGCCGCGTGAACACCGGGTCCGAAAGCGATACCGGCTGCGGGGGCGACTGCGTCGCAGCAGCCGAGAGGAGCGTGAGGCCCGCGCGCCGAAACAGCCACCCTCCCAGCACTCCGGCACCACCCAATACGCCTGCGAGCAGCCAAAGCGTGGGGCCGACGCCCCAGAGGTGAAGCGTAGCGCTGAACACGGGCGCACCGATCATCGCCCCGATCGGGTAGGTGCTCACCACATAACCGTTGGCAAGGCCGCTGGGCCGCACCGTCGCCTGATTCACGCACTGCTGGACCGCGGTAAACGAGAGTCCGCCTCCCAGACCGAACAACACGCCATAGCCCATGAACAGCATCCAGAAGCCTTGCGCCTGCGTGACGATCACGATTCCCAATGCGCCGATCAGCCCGGCGATCGGAATGAGCGCGACCCCGCTCATGCGCCGTGCAAGCAGCGGCAACAGATTCATACCCAGCGCAAGCGCGACCGTGGCACTCGCGAACACAACGCTCATCTCGGTGCGCGACACACCGAGCTGCTGCTCCATCGGCCGCAAAAACACGCTGAATGCGTAGATCGTGCCAAACGGGATGTTCAGCGCGCTTGCCACCAGCAGCGCGCTCATCACCCGCCACCGCTGCGCACCCGCGTCGATGTCAGTCAAAATAACGGCCTTGAAAAGATCAGTAAACGCCCGGCACTCTGTTGGGTTACGATCGGCGCGTCAAGCAAGGGGGCCAGGAGGAACGGATGCGAGAGGTGCTGTGGCTCGTCGTGGACACAATCGGCAGTCTGCTAGCCGCCGCCTGTGTGCTGCGGTTATGGATGATTTGGCTCGGCATGGCGCTGCGCGATCCGGTGGGCCATTTCGTGTTCACCTTCACCGAGTGGCTGGTGCGGCCACTGCGTTCGATCCTGCCGCGGAAGGGGCATTTCGATGGCGCCTGTCTGCTCGCGGCCATGCTGCTCGCCCTCGTGCTGGCGGTGGTGTTTGTTCTGCTCTACGCGTCGCGTACCCCTTCATTCGGTTCGGTCGCACTGCTCGCCGTAGTCTGGCTGGTGCGCTGGGTGCTGTGGCTGTTGATTGGTTCGCTGCTTCTTCAAGTGATTCTGTCCTGGGTCAATCCTCATGCCCCCATCGCCCCCATGCTGCACCTGCTGACCGAACCGATCCTGTCGCCCATCCAACGGCGGTTGCCGCGCCTGGGCGGCGTTGATCTGTCCCCGCTCATCGTGATTCTGCTCGCGCAGGTCGGACTGTCGGTTGCTGGAGCTATCGCGCCCGCCATCTGAGCCTTCGCAACTCGCAGGGCAGACCCGCGACCCCGACGCACTCGCAATCGGTTACCAGGGCGTAGCGCCATACGCGGCAGCAAAGCGCACGCTCAGCGCCGCCCGATCGACCGGATGGTTCTGCGCGCCCGCGTGCTCGATCTTGGCTGCGCCCAGGACACTGCCGAGCCGGGCCGAATCCAGCCAGCTCCAGCCCTGGGAGAGTCCGTAGAGCAGGCCAGAACGATAGGCGTCGCCGCAGCCGGTGGGGTCTACCGCTCGGCTGATCGATGCTGCCGTGATCATCTGGCGCGAACCGCCTTCATAGAGCGTGGAACCTTCCGCACCCCGCGTGATGACGAGTGCCTTCAGCCGGGCGGCAATGTCCTCCTCGGACCAGCCCGTTCGATCGCTCAGAAGCTTCGCCTCATAGTCATTGACGGTTAAAGCGGTGGCGAGGCCGATCAGACCGCGCAACTCCTCGCCGTCAAACATGGGCAGCCCCTGACCGGGATCGAAAATGAACGGGATGTCCTGCGCTGCAAATTCGCGCGCGTGCCGCAACATTGCCGCCTTACCGTTCGGCGCCACGATTCCCCAGGCAATGCGCTCGCCCTCGGACTGGGCGCTGACCTGATCGGCACTCCCCATGGCGCCAGGATGAAACGCGGTGATCTGGTTATCGGACAGGTCGGTGGTGATGAAGGCCTGCGCCGTGTACTGATCGTCGAAGGCGCGTACCCGCGCAGTATCGATGCCCAGCGCGCGCAGCCGCTGGAGATAATCCGAACCATCGCGCCCGACGGCAGCGAGCACCAGCGGATCACCGCCCAACTGCTTCAGGCTGTAGGCGATATTGGCGGCGCAGCCACCGAATTCGCGCTTGAGCCGCGGCGTCAGAAACGACACATTGAGCATATGAACCTGATCGGCCAGGATGTGGTCTTTGAAGTGACCATCGAACACCATGATGGTGTCGTAGGCCACCGAACCGCTGATCATTACCCGTCCCGTCATCGTTTTCTCCGTTTGGAAATGGTGCGCTCAGCGCCGTATGCCAGCGAGGCAGGCCCAGCCCTCGCGACGCGCATACACCTCGAGCGCGATCTGTGGATAAAGCGCACGCAATTCGTCAGCCTGCCGCTCGAGCAAGCCCGCCAGCACCAGCGCTCCACCAGGCTGCACCAGCGAGCTGAGGAGCGGCGCGAGAAGTCTCAGCGGATTGGCGAGGATATTGGCGACCACCACCGCCGCGGGGTCGGGTCGTGCGGACTCTGCAGCCATGATCTGCAACGTCACGCCGTTGGCAAGCGCGTTATCGCGCGTGCTCACCAGCGCTTGCGGATCGATATCGATGGCACTGACCGGTTGAGCGCCAAGCCTTGCTGCGGCAATTGCAAGAATGCCAGACCCGCATCCGTAATCAATCATCGACTGCCCTGCTTCAAGATGGGTGTCGAGCCACTCCAGACACATCCGCGTGGTCGGATGGCTTCCGGTGCCGAACGCAAGCCCGGGGTCCAGCATGATCAGCTGCGCGCCCTCGGCTTTGGGCCGCGCCGCTTCGAGATGCCAGCTCGGCGCAATCATGAGGCGTGGGCCCACCGGAATGGGTTCGAACTGCGCCTGGGTGAGCCGCACCCAATCCTGGTCGGCGATCGGATGCAGCGCACAGGACGGCCCCGGCAGGCCGCAGTGCTCTGCCGCAAGCGCCAGCACGGCGACTGCATCGTCGTCCGCATCGAGGAGCGCACGTAAACGGGTTCTCGCCCAGGCTGCGACGGGCACGGGTTCGCCGGGCTCGCCAAAAATCGCCTGCTCGTCGGGGGAGTCTGCGTCGGCGTCCTCGGCTTCGACCGACAGCGCGCCCGCCTCAAGCAGGGCATCGGACCAGCGTTCAACCTCTTCACCGGCCACGGTGAACACGAGCTCGGTGAACATGCGTCAGCCAGCGGTCCTGCGTTGCGCGAGCTTGTTCTCGAGATAGTGAATCGACGTACCCCCGGCTACAAAGCGCGCATCGGCGAGCAGTTCGCGATGAAGCGGAAGATTGGTGAGGATCCCCTCAACCGCCATTTCCGATAGCGCGATCCGCATCCGGCGAAGCGCCTGTTCGCGCGTGTCACCGTAGGCGAGCACCTTACCGATCATGGAGTCGTAATGAGGCGGCACCACATAGCCTGTATAAGCGTGTGAATCGACGCGGATACCGGGGCCACCCGGCGGATGCCAGGCGGTGATTCGCCCCGGTGAGGGCGTGAACCGGTAGGGATCTTCGGCGTTGATCCGGCATTCGATGGCATGCATCGTCGGGAAGTAGTTCTGTCCGGAGATGGATTCACCTGAAGCGATCTTGATCTGTTCCTTGATCAGGTCATAATCGATTACTTCTTCCGTAATGGTATGTTCCACCTGTATACGCGTGTTCATCTCCATGAAATAGAAATCACGGTTCTTATCCACCAGGAACTCGACCGTACCAACACCTTCGTAGTTTACCGCCTTTGCTGCCTTGATCGCCGCCTCACCCATACGTTCACGCAGTTCT
>JALREG010000021.1 GCA_023253905.1 Burkholderiaceae bacterium | reverse complement strand
GCGCTCTAGGCTCTGGGGCGTGCCGCAGTACATCATCTACTTCCACCAGCAGTGGGTCGGCGATCATCCCGCCGAGTGGTACGACGCCCGCGGGCCCCTCGCTCGTGCCGTCGTCCACGACATGCGTGCGGCGGGGGTACTCGTCGTCGCGGGCGGCCTCGAGGAGGAGATCGATCGCGCCTTCAGCGCCGATGACACCAGCGGTGAACTGGTCATCGCGGACGAGCCCATCTCCACCGGGGAGTTCCTCGGCGGCCTCACCATCATCGATGTGCCCGACGACGCCGCGGCCAAGGAGTGGGCCGGCCGCATCGCGGTGGCCTGTGGCTGGCCGCAGGAGGTGCGGCGCTTCAAGCAGTAGGGCGCGAGTCGATTCACGCCAGCACCGGCATTGCCGATCGGCAATGGCTGCGACGCCTGGGTACTGATGCCGCGATGGCCCTGCCGGTAGGCGAGCGTGACGCTTCCGGCCTGCCATTGGGCGTGATGCTGTACCCGCTCGGCGAAGACCTGGATCCAGATACGGATTTCGCGCTCGAGCTGTACGCTGAGGAGCTGGGCTATCGGTATCGCGCGGCTGCAGCGGAAGGCGACGGGCACGTGGACGCGCTAGCCAGCTTCCGGCAGCGCTCCGAGACCCGCTTGCGGGAGCTGGTGCACGAAGCGAACAACCCGCTCAGCATTGTTCAGAACTATCTGCATATTCTCGAGTTGACCCTCACCGACCGGCCGCAGGCACTGGAACAGTTGCGGGTGATTGGTTCGGAGTTGCGGCGAGTTGCCAGTCTGCTTGGCGATATCCGCCAGGTCCCCGACGCGCTGTTCGTCGATGAGCCTGAGCGCCCGGTGGTCGCGGAAGTGCGGCGCGCGCTGTTCGATGTGGGTGCCTTGCTGTCTCGGCTCGGTGAGCTGCACCGCGGTCTGGCAGACGAGCGGGGCGCCCAGTTGATTACACAGGTACCGCCGATGCCGCTGATGATTGCGAGCGACGCAGACCGGGTGGCGCAGATTGCGACGAACCTGCTGAAGAACGCGCTTGAGGCGGGCCGCGAGCATGAGGTGCGACTCGAGGTGCAGGCAGGCGCGTTTCGTGATGGCCAGGAAGGTGTGTATCTCACCATATCCGACACGGGCCCGGGTTTGCCGCGACCGGTGCTGGAGCGTCTGGGCGAGCGGCAGACATCAAGCAAAGGCGGGGACCACGCGGGTGTGGGCCTGCAGTTGGTGCATCGTCTGGTGGCGGAATTAGGGGGCAGCATCGACGTGCGCTCGAGCGCAGGGCAGGGCGCATCCTTCGGTATCTTCCTGCCGCTTGACCGATAATGCCGCGCCGAATCAGGACGCGGCCTTGATCATGTTGCGCGCAATGATGGTCTGCTGAATCTGGCTGGTGCCCTCGTAGATGCGAAACAGGCGCACATCGCGATAGAACCGCGATACAGCGTACTCGTCCATGTAGCCCGCGCCGCCGTGGATCTGCACCGCCCGATCGGCCACGCGCCCCACCATTTCCGTAGCAAACAACTTGGCGCACGACGCGAATGTGGCCACCGCTTCGCCCGCATCACGGCGCCGGGCCGCGTCCATGACCATGCATTCGGCGGCATAGGCTTCGGCGCGACTGTCGGCCAGCATTCCCTGAATCAGCTGGAACTGCGCGATCGGCTGGCCGAACTGGCGCCGTTCGACGGCGAACCTCACGCTATCGTCGATCAGCCTGTTGGCGCAGCCGACAGCCAGCGCGCTGATGTGCAGACGACCTCGGTCGAGGGTCTTCATCGCGGTTTCAAAGCCGCGATTCAGGCGGTCGAGCCCGCCCAGGATCGCGCTGGCCGGCACACGACAATCGTCGAAGATCACGTCGCATACGTGCGCGCCTTTTTGCCCCATCTTGCGGTACGGCTTTCCCAGGGTGATGCCGGGCGTGCTGGCGTCGACCAGGAATGCCGTTACGCCCCGAGACCCGGTCTCGGCCGGATTGGTGCGCGCGAAGACGGTGAAAACGTGCGCGCTTGGGGCATTCGTGATGTAGCGCTTGGTGCCGTTCAGCACGAACTCGTCGCCCTCGCGGCGCGCGCTGGTTTGCACCGCGCCTGAGTCGGAGCCGGCATCGGGTTCGGTCAACGCAAAGCTGCCGATGATCTCGCCGGTGGCCATGCGCGGCAGATAGTGGGATTTCTGCGCCAGGGTGCCATCCATCACGATACCCTGCGACCCGATACCATTGTTGGTACCGATGATCGAGCGAAAGGCCGGGGCCGTGTAGCCGAGCACCTGCACCGCCCGGCACTCTTCCTCGGTATTCAGCCCGAGCCCGCCGTAGCTTTCCGGAATCGTCATGCCGAACAGGCCCATGGCGCGCATCTCGTCGATAACCGCTGCCGGTATCGCATCTTCCTCGGCGACCTCGGCTTCGAGCGGCATCAGGCGCTCGCGCACGAAGTGTTCAAGCGTGGTCAACAGTTGACCCATGGTTTCGGCATCGAGCGCCATGGCGGGCTCCGGCAACAGGGAAGGCGCGCAGTATAGAGGCAATTGCAGCGGGCCGCGGGCTCCATTAGCCTCTCGGCCGACTTTGCCACCTGCGAGCCCGATGCATGAGCGATCGCAATCCGTTTGTCTGGGAAGACCCGTTTCTGCTCGATGCCGAGCTGACCGAAGAAGAGCGCATGGTGCAGGACACCGCGCGCAGCTACGCGCAATCGCGGCTGATGTCGCGCGTTCTGGATGCAAACCGGCGCGAACACTTTCATCGCGAAATCATGAACGAGATGGGCGAACTGGGCCTGCTCGGACCCACGCTGCCGGCCCGCTACGGGTGCTCGGAAACCAACTATGTCGCGTACGGGCTTGCCGCGCGTGAAGTGGAGCGGGTCGACTCTGGCTATCGGTCGGCCATGAGCGTGCAGTCCTCGCTGGTCATGCATCCGATACACGCTTACGGCACCGAGGCGCAGCGTGAGCGCTGGCTGCCGAAACTAGCGACAGGCGAGTGGGTGGGCTGTTTCGGCCTGACCGAACCCGATCACGGGTCGGACCCAAGCAGCATGATCACCAATGCCCGGCGGGTGGATGGCGGCTTCGTCTTGAACGGCGCCAAGATGTGGATCACCAA
>JALREG010000258.1 GCA_023253905.1 Burkholderiaceae bacterium | reverse complement strand
GCAAAGCCCATCTTGCCCGATGAACGATTGGTGATGCCGCGCACCGGATCAATCGGTTCGAAGGTGGGGCCGGCCGTGAGCAGCACGCGGCGACCAGCGAGCCGCTTGGGGGCGAGCCAGGCGCCAATCGCCTCGACCAGGGCATCGGGCTCGAGCATTCGGCCCATACCGGTTTCGCCGCAGGCCTGATCGCCGCTATCGGGGCCGATCACCTCGATGCCATCGCCTCGGAGTTGCTGCACATTGCGCTGCGTGGCGGGGTTTTCCCACATCTGTCGGTTCATCGCGGGGGCCACTGCAAGCGGACACTCGCGCGCGAGACACAGCGTGGCGAGCAGGTCGCCGGCGCGGCCCTGGGCAAGCGAAGCGATGAAATCGGCGCTGGCGGGGGCGATCACGATGGCGTCGGCGGCCCTTGAGAGCTCGATATGTGCCATGCCATTGGCAATGCGCGTATCCCACTGGTCAACGAACACGGGCTCGCCGGTAAGCGCCTGGAAGGTAGCGGGCCCTACAAAGCGGGCGCCGGCCTCAGTCATGACCACCTGCACACGGGCGCCTGCGCGCTGTAACTCACGAGTGAACACCGCCGCCTTGTAGGCTGCTACGCCGCCGGTGACTCCCAGCACGATCCGCTTGCCGCTGATCCCCATGACATTCTCCGTGCTTACCGCTTACTGCCCATTGGAGGGAAAGTCCTGAACCTGCCTGATCACCGAAGCAATCGGTGTTAACGAGAGCGTCGCACGCGCAGCAACTCATCGATGATCAGGAGAACGGCGCCTATTGTGATCGCACTGTCGGCCACATTGAAGGCCGGGAAGTACCAGCCGCGCCAGTAGAAGAGCAGAAAATCGACCACTTCGCCGCGCAATATGCGGTCGATAATATTGCCGATCGCGCCGCCCAGAATAAGCGAGAGCGCGAATGAGAAGAGCCGCTGCGAGCCATGGCGCCAGAGCATCCAGCAGATGAAGGCGGTGGCCACCACGCCGATGCCGATGAAAAGCCAGCGTTGCCAGCCGCCCGCATTGGCGAGAAAACTGAAGGCTGCGCCGCTGTTAAAGAGCAGCGTGAGATCGAAAAACCCGGGCATGACCGGCATCCTCTCGCCCAGCTTGAATGTCAGCAGTACGGCCTGCTTGGTGAGTTGATCGGCCAATACCAGCGCGAGCGCGAGCGCCAACCAGCGGGCGAACCCGGCTCGAACCGATGTCTTGCGACTGGGCATGGATGCAATCGCTCAGGCAAAGCGCCGGGGTTCGCCCGCGCCGAACAGATTAGCCACGCAGCGTCCGCAAAGGCCAGGCCGCGCGGGGTCGTGCCCGACATCGCTTCGCCAGTGCCAGCAACGCTCGCATTTTGTCTGGGTGCTGGGGGTGACGCGAATCCCGGGCGTGGCGGTGCCGGGTGCTGCGGCACGCGCCTGCGCCTGCGACGTGATCATGACAAAGCGCAGATCGTCACCGATTGAGTCGAGCAGCGCGAGGTCGTCGCCGTCTGCGCTGATCTCGATTTCGGCGGCAAGCGATGAGCCGATGGCGCCTGCTCCCCGAACAGCTTCGAGTTCGCGCAGCACCTCCGCGCGAATTTCGCGCAGTCGTGTCCAGCGGCTGATTAGGGTGTCGGCATCGGGCACCTCGGGGAAACTGTGCCATACCTCGGTGAAGATGGTTTCGCCCCCGGCCTGATGGCGCGCCGGTGCGAACATCGGCCAGGCCTCTTCGGCGGTAAACGACAGGACCGGTGCGATCAGACGCAGTAGCGCACTGGTGACATGCCAGATCGCGGTTTGGGCCGAGCGGCGGGCGCGCGAGCCGGTAGCGGTGGTGTAGAGGCGGTCTTTGAGGATGTCGAGATAGAAGGCACCCAGATCCTCGGAGCAAAAGGTTTGGATTCGCGCAATGGCCGGATGAAATTCATAGCGCTCATAGTCGGCGGTGATGGTCTGCTGCCAGCGGGCGGCTAGCGCGAGCGCATAGCGGTCGATCTCGAGCATGTCCGCCACCGGCACGGCATCGCGTTCAATGTCGAAGTCGGATACGTTCGCAAGAAGAAAGCGCAGCGTGTTCCGGATCCGGCGATAGGCTTCAACCACCCGCTTGAGGATTTCATCGGAGAGCGAGAGCTCGCCGGAGTAATCGGTGCTCGCCACCCAAAGGCGGAGGATCTCCGCCCCCAGGCTGTCGGATACTTTCTGCGGCGCAATCACGTTGCCCAGCGACTTGCTCATCTTGCGGCCCTCGCCATCGACCACAAAGCCGTGGGTGAGAAGCGAGCGGTAGGGCGCCTCGCCATTCAGCATGGCCGAAGTGAGGAGCGATGAATGGAACCAGCCACGGTGCTGATCGGAGCCTTCCAGGTACATGTCCGCGGGGAACTGCGACTGCTCCGCGTGCGAGCCGCGCAACACTGTCTGATGGGTGGTTCCTGAATCGAACCAGACGTCCAGCGTGTCGCGGTTCTTTTCATATTCGTTCGCGTCGTTGCCCAGCAACTCGCT
>JALREG010000201.1 GCA_023253905.1 Burkholderiaceae bacterium | reverse complement strand
GTAGCCAAGTTTCTTCCCTACGGAATCATGGTGTCGCACTCAGGGGTCCTTCAGATTCACCAGGACCTGGAGTCGAGCGCCAGGATGTCAGGCGCTGGCCCCATTCAAGCGCTCATGAAAATCACCATTCCACTCATCAAGCCTTCGCTCATTGCTGTGTTTTTCTTTGTCATGCTGATGAGCATCAAGGAGCTCTCGGCTTCAATCCTCCTTTATTCCGATCGCAGCCAGGTACTTTCCGTCTTGACCTGGCACTACATGGACGCGGGCAACTATCAATTCGCCGCCGCGATCGGCGTGGTTCAAACCACGCTCATGCTGCTGCTAGTGATTGGTACACGGCTGGTCTTCAATGTTGGCCTGGAACGGGCGCTCGGCAAGGGAGGCGCCTGATCGTGCTTGCGGCGCAGCCCATCAAAGGGGTTCTTCCCTCTTTCGAGCGATTCACATTCATTGAAATCGCCGAGGGCGTCGCCGGACCGTTTTGCGGTCTGCACCTTGCCGACCTCGGGTCGCGAGTGATCAAAATCGAGCCACCCGAGGGTGATCGAGCACGCGAGTGGGGCCCACCCATGATCGGTGACACGGCAGCGGTGTTCTGCGGCCTGAACCGTGGCAAGCAGAGCGTGTGTGCAGACCTTCGCGACCCCGCTTCGCACGCCGAACTCGATCGGCTGCTCGCGCGGGTCGATGGCGTGATCTATCACGCGGATCCCGTTGACCGCGCCGAGCACGCACTGAACTGGGAGGCCCTGGCGGCGCGTCACCCCCATCTCGTGATTGTCGATCTGAACGACATGGGTGACAGCGGACCCTTTCAGCACCACGCAGGGTCCGAGCTGGTGGTGCAGGCCATGTCCGGCTTCACGCGATATGTCGGCCAACCTGGTGGCAACCCCTGCCGGGTCGGCTATGAGATCGCTGGCGTTGGTGCCGGGATTCATGCCCACCAGGCCATGCTGGCTGGTCTGTGGCATCGGCATCAGCGAGGCGAAGGCCAGCTCATACGCGTGTCCATCCTCAAGTCGCTGATGTCGCTCAAAACCATCCTGCTGGCTGCGCAGGTTGAACCCGATGCCTGGCAGGGCTTCCATCTTCACGGTCCGCGCTGGCCACCCGACATCGGTTGGAAGACTGCCGACGGACAGGTGACGTATGATTTTCGAGGCGGCGACCGCGAAGGCTGGGTTAGCTTCATCGAGTCGATCGGCTTGGGCCATCTCGCCACAGATCCCGAATACGCCGATTGGCGTTCAACAATCTACATTGGCGATCGTCGTCATACCGCTGGCAAGGTCTACGAGCCCTGGTTTGCCAGCGTCAGCGCTGAAGATGCGTCTGCGCGCATTAACGGATTCGGCGGCATCTCCATGAAGTTCAACGACTATGCCGAGGTGCTTGAGCACCAGCAGGTTCAGCTCCTGGAAGTAGTCGCGCAAAATGACGATCCCGGCTCGCACCATCCTTCACAAATGAATCGCGCCCAAAAATTTTCCACCTCAACGGCGCGCCCCTTAGGCCCAGTTCCCCGCCTGGGCGAACACAGCGACGCCATACGAGACGAGTTCTCGGATCGACAGCCATGACAGCGGCAACCCTTCCAGCCGGTCCGCTGCATGGGCTGCGGGTGATTGACGCCAGCCAGGGCGCTGTGGGTCCTTGGGCTGGTGCGCTCCTCGGACAACTGGGGGCTGATGTTTTAAAGCTTGAATCGCCCGAGGGCGATTTCATCCGCGCCGTCAAGCCTGAAAAGCGCGGTCTGTCATCCACCTACATCTCAGTCAATTCATGTAAGCGCGCCATCACCCTCAACCTGAAAGACCCACAACAACTGGCTCAGGCCCACCAGCTGGTCCAACAGGCTGATGTGCTGATCGAGAATTTTCGGCCTGGGGTTGCTGACCGCATCGGCATTGGCTACGGCACGCTCTCAGCGCTTAACCCACGATTGATTTACGCATCGGCATCGGGCTTCGGCCCCCGCGGCCAAATGGCCACCCTCGGTGCAACCGACCCCCACATCCAGGCGTTTTCCGGTAGCTGCTCAGTCAACGGCGAGCCCGCCGGATTACGTCAGCGTTGGCGCTGGTATGGGCACTTCGACGTGAACACCGCCGTGCACATCGTTCAATCGGTCATGGCGGCCCTCTTCGAACGCGAGCGCACCGGCACAGGGCAGCTCCTTGAAATCACCATGATCGAAGCCGGCCTGGACCTGCAGCGGATTCGGGTGACTGAGCACCTCGCGGGTCAGCCCCCGGTTCCGATGGGGAGCGCCACCACCTATCTCGTTCCTGATCAGAGCTTCGCCACGCAGGACCGGCCGATTGCCGTATCCGCGACATCGCCCCGACAGTGGCGGGCATTGTGCGAGGTACTGGGCCTTCACGACCTCATCACCGATCCGCGCTTCGCCCGAAATCCAGACCGCGTGCGTCACCGCAGCGAGCTGATCGATCGACTCCAGGCTGTGTTCAAAACCCGCCCCATGCAACATTGGCTTGAGCGTCTTCGCGGTGCGCACGTGCCCTGCGCAGCCTTCGCCACCTTTGATGACAACCGCTGGCACCAGCATTACCTCGACAACGGCATGATCCGCAATCACGATTCCGTCTGGGGCACGCTCTGCCTGTGCGATCCGCCCTGGACCTTCAGCCTCACGCCCGCGCACCTCCGCCCGGCGAGCCAGCCTGGCGAGTACACACGCGAAATTCTGGACGGTCTCTGGCCGTCTCTTACCGAACCGTCTGGAAGGCAAGCTCGATGACCCGTGTTGTGATCGATCGACTGGTGAAGCAGTTTGGCTCGTTCCGCGCCATCGACGACGTATCCCTCACCATCGAGCCGGGCGAACTGGTGGTGCTACTGGGCCCAAGCGGCTGCGGCAAGACCACCACATTGCGCTGCGTGGCCGGACTGGAGGATGTCAGTGGCGGCGAGATCAGGCTGGGCGATGAAGTCGTATCCTCGACCAGCGGGTCGCTCCCCCCCGAAAAGCGCGCAATCGGCATGGTGTTTCAGAGCTATGCCGTGTGGCCGCACATGACGGTGTTCGAGAATGTTGCTTTCGGGCTGCGCCTCAAGAAAACCTCTCGAAGTGACATCCAGGACCGCGTTCATCGGGTCCTTGAACTCGTCGGTCTGAAGGGCTTTGGCGAGCGCGACATTTCCAAGCTCTCGGGCGGCCAGCAGCAGCGGGTTGCACTCGCGCGGGCCATTGTCCTGGAGCCTAAAGTCCTCCTCTTCGATGAACCACTCTCCAACCTCGACGCCAAGCTGCGCGAGCATATGCGCTTTGAGATCCGCGAGCTCCAGCAACGACTCGGCATTACTTCGCTCTACGTCACGCATGACCAGCAGGAAGCGATGGTGATCGCCGATCGCATCGTGCTGATGGATAGTGGCAAGATCGATCAGATTGGCGGACCCCAAGACATTTACCGGACACCGGCCTCGCGGTTCGGGGCGGAATTTGTCGGATTGGCCAATGTCGTGGCCGCCACCGTGAAGGCGCCGGGCGCGGTCCAAACCAGCGATGGCCTTTTGCTCGAATGCGCCACCTCCAATTTTGAGGTTGGCAGTGCAGTCGACCTCCTGTTTCGACCTGAGGAGGTGGGCGTCTTTGCAGCGCAGCCATCGGGTCAAAATGTCATTGAGGCACAGGTCGATCGTGTCTATTTTTTAGGCAACCTCGCCGATCTGTATGTCCGTGTGGGCCAAGCCGAGTGGCGGCTTCAGCTCTCACCGCCTCATCTCTGGCCGCGTGGTGAAAAGGTATGGCTGCGTCTAGCCCCCCAAGATATCCGGCTATTTCCCCGGAAGGCCTCCTGATCAGGATTCCGTGGCGTCATGCCTTATCTCCCCGCCGGCTTCGAGGTTCCGCCCTTCCTTCCTCATGAACATGGCTTTGCGGAAGGCTGCCGTCGCCGGGAGCTGCGGCTGCAGCGCTGCACCGACTGTGGTCGCTTCCGCCAGCCGCCGGCGCCGCGCTGCGCGCACTGCCGCTCAAACCGTTCCGACTGGACCGCCGTCTCAGGGCGGGGCGAAATTTACACCTACACCATCGTTCGTCACGCAGCCAACCCGGTTCTGCGCGAAGCCTTGCCCTACAACGTGGTTGTCGTGTTGCTCGATGGCACCGAGGGAGTCAGGCTGGTGAGCAATCTCGTCGACACAGCGCCTGAGCATATTCGAATTGGCCAGCGGGTTGTGCTCCACTGGGATATCCGCGACGCCATGCCCCTCCCCTGTTTTCGACTCGATCCCGATGTGGAGGTCATTCATGGCTGAGGCGGACCCACCTTTCCAACCGCCGGTGGCGGGCAATTGGGGACGCTGGGGGAAAGACGATGAACGGGGCGCGGCTAACCACATCGGCGCCGATCACGTTCGACAAGCTGCGGGCCTGATTCGCGAAGGTAGGGTCTACAGCCTGTCCATACCGGTGCAGCAGACTGATGTTCCGGTAGCCCCGCGTCGCTCACCCTGTCTGCATTTCATGACCCTGGACGGCGGCGACTATGCCGCGGGCCTGCGGCGCAAAGCCGGCTACCAGGCGGCCGATGACTACATCAGCCTGCCCACGCATGGCACCACCCACATCGATGCCCTGTCGCACGTCTGGTACGGCGATCAGCTCTATAACGGTTATCTGGGGTCGCTGGTGCGCTCGAGTGGCGCAAAAAAGCTGGGCATTGAGAAGCTCGGCGCACTGGTCGGGCGCGGAATCTTGCTCGATCTGGCGGGCTCAAGCGGCCTGCCTCACCTCGAGGGCGGCGCAGTGATCACCGCAGCCGATCTTCAGCAGTGCGCGGCTCGGCAGGGCACGGAGATCCGACGCGGCGATATCGTTTTGTTTAGAACCGGCTGGCAGCAGGTCTTTCGCGACCAAGGCTCGGGCGCATTCTTTCAGTCTGAGCCGGGAATCGGGTTGAACGCCGCGCACTTCCTCGCCGACCTAGGTGTGGCCGCGGTCGGCT
>JALREG010000175.1 GCA_023253905.1 Burkholderiaceae bacterium | reverse complement strand
CGCTGCGAGGTCTGGACGCCCACCCAGAATGGCGAGGCGGCGCTCGCCGCGGCGTCCGAGAGCTCGGGTCTGCCAGCGGCCAAGTGCGAGGTCTACAAGATCAACCTGGGTGGCGGGTTCGGGCGGCGCGGCGCGGTTCACGACTGGGTTCGCCAGGTGGTGGCCATTGCCAAGGAGATGCCCGGCACGCCGGTGAAACTCCTCTGGAGCCGTGAGGAAGACATGCTCCATGGCCGGTTCCATCCGGTCACCCAGTGCAAGCTCACGGCGGGGCTCGATGCGTCGGGCAACATTACCGGCCTGCACATGCGGATTTCCGGCCAGTCGATTCTCGCGGGCGTTTTCCCGCAGAACATCAAGGATGGCAAAGACCCCGTGGTCTTCCAGGGCCTGAACGAGGGCGGCGGCGAGGCGATGATCGGCTACAGCTTCCCGAACGTCCTGATCGATCACGCCATGCGTAATCCCCATGTGCCGCCGGGTTTCTGGCGCGGGGTCAACCTCAACCAGAATGCCATTTACCTCGAATGCTTCATCGACGAGATCGCGGCGGCGACCAACCAGGATCCGCTTGAATTGCGCCGCAAGCTCATGGTCAAGCATCCGAAGCATCTGGCGGTGCTGAATGCGGTGGCCGAGCGCTCAGGATGGGGCAAGCCCGCCCCGGATGTGGACGGCCAGAAGGTGTTCCGCGGACTTGCCCAGACCCACGGCTTTGGCAGCTATGTCGCAGCCTGTGCCGAGGTGTCGGTCAATGCCGAGGGAGAACTTCGTGTGCATCGCATCGTGGCCGCGACAGACTGCGGTCATGCGGTCAATCCGCAGCAGATCGAGGCGCAGATCGAGGGCTCTTTTGTCTACGGGTTGTCGGCGTTCTTCGGTCAGTGCACGGTGAAAGACGGTCGAATCGAGCAGACCAACTTCGATACCTATCCCGTGATGCACATGCGGCACATGCCCAAGGTGGAGAGCATCGTCATGCCTTCGGGCGGGTTCTGGGGCGGGGTGGGTGAGCCCACGATTGCAGTGGCGGCGCCGGCGGTGATGAACGCCATCTACGCAGCCACAGGCAAGCGGGTTCGCCATCTGCCGCTTACCGGGCAGAGTCTGAAGCGCGCCTGACGCCCGGGCGGTTCCGTCCGACATTCGCGCTCCCGGCCCCAGTCGGGGATCGGGAGCGCGGGTGGGGTTCGGTGGGTGGTTTTCCATGCGGTTTAATCGAATGCCCCGGTCGCATCTCCACGTCCGCGCATGGGCGCTTGTGGGTGGGATTGGGTTCGCGGCTGGGCTCGCGTCCATCCCTGCAGCATGGGCTGAGCCTTCACTGCCGCGACCGCCGGGTGTCTCGCCGGGTGATCCCGACCGTGGGCGTGAGCTGGTAGCGGACCGTCAGCGGGGGCTGTGTCTTTTGTGTCACAGCGCGCCGGTGGGCGATGTGCGCCAGCAGGGCAACCTGGCGCCGCCGCTTGCGGGCGTGGGCACCCGATTGGGTGAGGCGGAACTTCGACTCCGGATTCATGATTCGCGACAGGTCAACCCGGAGTCTCTGATGCCGGCCTATGGCGTGGTCGACGCCGCGCCAAGGGTGGCGCAGGCGTGGCGCGGCAAGACGATCTTTAGCGCGCAGCAGATCGAAGATGTGGTGGCCTGGCTCGTGACTCTCAAATGAGCGGAGGGTGTCTTGAAACAGTTTGATCGATCCGTAGAGAGGGCGCTTCAGCCTGTACGAAGGCAGATGCTGGGCGGTACGTTGGCGGGTGTCGTCGGCGGGGCGGTCCCTTCGATGCTCCGTACCGGTGCGGCCGCCGGAGCCTGGCTCGCGAGCGCGCCTGCCGCGCTCGCGTCCACCGCGGTCAGCGCGTCGCAGCCCGATTCCGCGCCGTCTCTCGACGCGGCGATCCGGACGTTCACCGGCGGCGCGCCGGTTCGTGCTGGCAAGGTGCGCGTTCAGATTGCGCCGCTGGTTGATAACGGCAACACGGTGCCGCTCTCGGTGACCGTGGATCACCCCATGCGCCCGGACGACCACGTGGCGGCAATCGCCGTGTTCAGCGAACGCAATCCGCAGCATGAGGTGGCAAGCTTTGGGCTGAGTCCGCGCAATCCAGCAGCCAAGGTGTCCACGCGAATTCGCCTGGCCACCTCGCAAAAAATGGTGGCGGTTGCGCGTTTGTCGGATGGCAGCTACTGGTCGGGCGATATCGACGTGATCGTCACGCTCGCTGCCTGCATCGAGGACTGACGCGATGGCCGCACGAACCCTGATCGATATGCCGCGTGAGGTCAAACGCGGAGAGGCCTTCGAGATCCGCGTCATGATCGGCCACCCGATGGAAACCGGCTATCGCCGCGGTTCGGATGGCGAGCGGCTGCCCCGTGACATCCTCACCGAGTTTCGCTGTGTGTTCGAGGGCGAAGCGGTTTTCAGTGCGCGGCTCTACCCGGCCATCTCGGCGAATCCGTACCTGTCCTTCGGGATGGTGGCTGAGCGCAGCGGAGAGCTGGTGTTCAGCTGGCGCGGCGATCGCGGTTTCGCGCATACCGAGCGGGTGGCGCTCGTGGTGGTGTGAGAGCGATCCGCCGCCGTTGGCAGGCGGTCCTCTTCCTTCTCGTCGTTCAGCTCGGTTCGGTTACGGGTGATGCGTGGGCGCAAGCGGCCGATTCGCGCCGTTCTGGCTTTGACTTCATGAGTGCCGCCACGCAGGCGCTTCAGCGCGATGAAGCGCAGAACCCGGTCATGCTGTGGGTGTCGGATGGGGCGCGCCGATGGCGTGATGCGTCCGCGGGTCGCGCCTGCTCGGGTTGTCACGGCATGGCCGAGCAGTCGATGCGGGGAGTTGCCGCGCGCTATCCCGCCTGGGACGACCAACTCGGTGAGCCCGTCAATCTGCAAAAGCGCATCAATCTCTGTCGCGCGCGGCACCAGGCGCAGCCGCTTCTGGGCTCGGAAGATGATGCGATGCTGGCGTTGGAATCCTATGTGGCGATGCAGTCGCGAGGCGTTCCACTTGTTCGGCCCGATGATCCAAGGCTTGCCGAGTCGCTCGAGCGCGGGAACCGTCTTTTCACCAGCCGGATTGGCCAGCTGGCGTTATCTTGCGCGCACTGCCACGACCAGCTTGCAGGCGGCCGCTTGGGGGGAAGTCCGATTCCGCAGGGGCATCCGACCGCCTACCCGATCTACCGTCTGCAGTGGCAATCGGCCGGGTCGCTCGCGCGACGCCTGCGTGGCTGCTTTGCCGGGGTGCGCGCCGAGCAGCCTGCTCCGATGAGCCGCGACATGATCGAGCTCGAACTGTTTCTGGCGGCGCGGGCGGCAGGTATGCTGCACGAAGGGGCGGGCGTGCGGCCTTAGCGAGCCTCTCGTGCATGAACCGGAGAGCGATCGATGAGTGCTTCAACCCACGAGGTCTTCAATCAGTCATCGGCGCTGGTTGATTTCAATCTGTTCGACTCGGATCCTGCACTGCGTACGCATGCGGCCGCACAGGGTGCTGCGGAGTCGTTTTCAGACCTCAGCCGTCTTGGGGCGGCCCTCGGGCGGGCCGAGGTGCTTGACCTGGGGCGGCTCGCCAACGAGTACCCACCCAGGCTTCGGACCCACGATCGCTTTGGCGAGCGGATGGATGAGGTGGAGTTCCATCCCGCCTGGCATGAGTTGATGTCGCGTCTGATCGGGGAAGCCACGCACTGCTCACCCTGGCTCGCACCAGGGCCGGGCAGCCAGGTGGCGAGGGCAGCGCGTTACCTGATGTTTGCCCAGGTGGAAAACGGCAGCCAGTGTCCGGTCACCATGACCTATGCGGCTGCGCCGGTGCTGGCCAAAGCGCCCGCGCTTGCCGATTGGCATGCAAAGCTCCTCTCGCGTCGCTACGATCCGAGGACGCTGCCGCTCGCCGACAAGCTCGGCGTCACGATCGGCATGGGGATGACCGAAAAGCAGGGTGGCTCTGACGTGCGCGCCAACACCACCACCGCACAGTTTGCCGGCATCAGTCAGTGGGGAAGCGAATACCGGCTCACCGGGCACAAGTGGTTCATGTCAGCACCGATGTGCGATGCGTTCCTGGTGCTTGCCCGGACTGAGGACGATTCGCCCGCCTCGCTCAGTTGTTTTCTTCTGCCGCGGCGCCTGCCCGACGGCAGCCGGAACGCCATTCATATTCAGCGCCTGAAGGACAAACTCGGCAACCGGTCGAATGCCTCGTCGGAAGTTGAATTTCGGGGTGCGTCGGCCTGGCTCGTGGGCGAGGTCCGCCGAGGCATTCCCACGATCCTTGAAATGGCCTCGTTGACCCGACTGGATTGCGCACTGGGCTCGGCAGGCGTGATGCGCGTCGCGAGCGCCCACGCGCTTCACCATGCGCGCGGTCGCAGTGTGTTTGGTCGGCGGCTGGTGGATCAGCCGCTCATGCGACAGGTGCTTGCCGATCTGGCCCTTGAAACCGAGGCAGCGGTCGCCGTGGCGCTTCGATTGGCGCATGCGCTCGATGATGCGGCCGACCCCCTCGAGCGTGCGCTCGCCCGCATCGGCACCCCGATTGCCAAATACTGGGTGTGTAAGCGTGGTCCGGCGCTTGCGGCGGAGGCCATGGAGGTACTGGGCGGAAATGGCTACACCGAGGAGGTGCCGCTCGCCCGGCTCTACCGCGAGCTGCCGGTCAATTCCATCTGGGAGGGGTCGGGCAACGTGATGTGCCTCGACGTGCTGCGCGCGCTGTCGCGAGAGCCCCAGACCCGAGAGGCATTGCTCGCAGAATTCTCGCTCGCGCGGGGTGCTGACTCCCGTTACGACCGACGCCTCGCTGCGCTGGCGCGCGACCTTGCGGGCCCTCATGAGGAAGCCTCAGCCCGGCATCTGGTGGGTCGCCTTGCGCTTCAGTGGCAGGCCGCGCTTCTTCTTCAGCACTCGCCCGGCGCGGTGGCCGATGCGTTCTGCGCGAGCCGACTGGGGGACGATGCGATGGCGGGCTTCACCTTCGGCGCGTTACCCGCAGGATGCAACGCCGGTGAAATCGCAGCACGCGTGCTGGTTGCGTAAGGCCGCGAGCCTGGAGCGTGGCGTTTGTACGCCTGACGCCCGCTCACACTCAGGCGACCCGACCCCGCTCAGTCGTGAGTGAGAGCCAGGCAATGAGCTCTCGCGGCTCGCGGATCAGATGGTCTGCCCCCCAGCGTTCGGGCGGGTGGTCGGCACCGCAATAGCCGTAGGCGGCTGCCACCGTGCGCATTCCCGCTGCGCGTCCTGCTTCGATATCCCGCAGATCATCGCCAATATACACGCAACGTGTCGCGTTCACGCCGGCAAGTTGCGCACCGTGCAGGAGCGGAGCGGGGTGTGGT